>CAMLJR010000006.1 GCA_946480345.1 uncultured Spongiibacteraceae bacterium | reverse complement strand
AACGCATGCGCGAAGTGTGGACACACAGCACCGAAGTCTCCGGCATCGCGCACGTTCTGGCACGCCACTACACCAAATTGAAACCGGATCAGGCGACGCTTGCCGGTATCGTGCATCAGATCGGCGTGCTGCCGATTCTTACCTACGCCGAGGATAATCGCCGCCTGTTGAAAGATCCGGCTGCACTCGATGCATTAATCACTTCACTGCATCCACTGCTCGGCCGCCGCATTCTCGAAGCGTGGAATTTTCCCGATGAGCTGTGCGCGGTGCCACAGGAGCACGTCAATTTCGGCCGCAGCCGCGACAAACCGGATTTATCCGACGTGATAATGGTCGCCAATCTACAGAGTTATATCGGCACCGATCATCCCTATACCCAACTGGATTGGACGATGATCAGCGCCTTCGACCGCCTCGGCCTCGAACCGGAAATCAACACCATGGAAGTCGAAGATCTGTCGGCGGATATGGAAGCGGCGATGGCGTTCCTGCAGTAAATAAAATCCGACGATTAATTAATTTTGATTTCGGGCGGCAAGGTCCAATCGATCGGTTTCTTGCCGTGCTTTTCCAGATAGCGATTGGTTTTCGAAAAATGCTTGCAGCCGAGAAAGCCGCGATGCGCCGACAGTGGCGATGGGTGCGGCGCTTCGAGCACGAGATGTTTGCCGCGATCGATCAACTGGCCCTTTTTCTGCGCATAACTGCCCCACAACAAAAACACCAGGCCTTCGCGTTCTTTATTTAAATGCGCGATGCATGCATCGGTGAAAAACTCCCAGCCTTTACCCTGATGCGAATTCGCTTTGCCCGCCTCGACGGTTAGCACCGCATTCAGCAATAACACACCCTGCTCCGCCCAATGCTGCAAACAGCCGTGCCTGCTGATGGGTATACCGAGATCGTTTTTCAATTCCTGAAAAATATTGACGAGCGAGGGCGGTGTACGCACGCCGGGCAATACCGAAAAACACAAACCATGCGCCTGACCGGGGCCGTGATAAGGATCTTGCCCGAGAATCACGACTTCCACATTTTCAAACAGCGTGGTGTTCAGCGCGTTAAACCAGTTATCTGCCGATGGATAAATTACCTTGCCGGCTTTTTTTTCCGCTTGCAGAAACGCTTTTAATTCCTTCATGTATGGCTTATCGAATTCATCGCCGACGACCGCCAGCCATGACGGATGCAATTTGATTTGGTCGCGCTTGATCACAACGTTGTCCATCGTTCGATAATTATTCCGACGCTATCAGCGCCGCCGACTCGCGGCGAATCAGCTCGCGTGATTTTTTCGTTTCTTGACGGGTGTTTTCATAGCGCCGCGCCGGCGTGTTAACCACATCAGTGAGCGGTGCCGCATGATACGACGCGGCCACCTGCGCCGACAAAGGTACGTCGTACAGTGTCGTGCGTTGGCGCGGGATGCGCTGACAACGATCGATCAGCGCGTCCATTTTCTCCGGCGGTAATTCCTGGCCATGATTCGCACCGGCTGCGCGCGTGATCGATTCATTCATCAACGTGCCGCCGAGATCGTTCGCGCCGACGTTCAAACAGGCAGCAACACCCGCTTCGCCCATTTTCACCCACGACGTTTGAATATTTTTTATCAGCGGATGCAGCGTGAGGCGCGCGACGGCATGCATCAACAATGCTTCGCGAAAAGTCGGACCGCGCCGCGCCTTACCTTTCAAATACAGCGGCGCTTCCATCGCGACGAAAGGCAACGGTACGAATTCGGTGATGCCACCGGTTTTCTGTTGCAGATCGCGCACACGCAATAAATGCCGCGCCCAGTGTTCGAGTTTTTCGATGTGGCCATACATGATTGTGGCAGTCGTACGCAGCCCAACGCGATGTGCAGTTTCGATAACTCGCAGCCAATCCTCGGTGCCGATTTTATCCGGACACAGAATCGCACGAACTTCGTCATCGAGAATTTCCGCCGCCGTGCCCGGCAATGTACCGAGGCCCGCTGTTTTTAATTGCTGCAAAAATAATTCGAGATCGATGCCAAGCGTTTTCGCGCCCTGCCACACTTCGAGCGGCGAAAACGCGTGAATATGTATATCGGGTTCCGCCGCTTTAACGTGCGCCAAAATATCGAGATACGTTTGGCCGGTATATTCCGGATGAATACCGCCCTGCATGCAGACTTCGGTGGCGCCGCGCTGCCACGCCTCGCGCACGCGACGCTGAATTTCTGCGGGTGCGAGATCGTAAGGGCGACCGCGCAGATTTTCGCTGAGTTTGCCTTTCGAAAACGCACAGAACTGGCATTTGAAATAGCAGATATTCGTGTAATTGATATTGCGATTGACCACATATGCAACGCTATCGCCGTTCACGTCGCGCCGCAGTGCATTCGCATTTTGTACGACATACGCAAAATCATCGCCGCGCACCTGGAATAAGCGCACGACTTGCTCCTCGCTCAAACGCTCACCGCGCAGTGCGGTATCGATAAGTGTTTTGATATCGGCGCTGATGACTTGCGGAATTTTTTTCAACAGTTGCATATCGCCTGCAGGAGGTTCGGTATTTTCACCCGGCGACCAGCTATCGGTGCGCGCGAAACCTTCCGCATCGATCACTTGCAGCACTTTGCTTTGCAATCGCGTATCGAGCCATTGCGCGTGATCGATGGCGTAATTCGGATAAATCGTCAAACGCTCCTGCAACAATTTTCCCGCAAGCGCGGTTTCATTCGCGAGCTGATCGAGATGCGGCCACGGTGCTTCGGGGTTTACATAATCCGGCGTCACGGGGCTGACACCGCCCCAATCGTTAATGCCGGCATCGATCAATCGCGGCAATACGCCGGGGCTTAAATTGGGCGGTGCCTGAATACTCATCGGCGCGCCGAAAACGCAACGCGTCACCGCTATCGTCCACAGCAGTTCATTCAGATCAGGCTCGGGCGCATCGGCCATTAACGTATTCGGCTTCGCGCGAAAATTCTGCACGATGATTTCCTGCAGATGGCCGTATTGCGCGTGTATTTTTCGCAGCGCTAATAAGCTTTCGATACGTTCGCGTCGCGTTTCGCCGATGCCGATCAAAATACCGCTGGTGAAAGGCACCTTCGCCGCGCCGGCCAACTGCATCGTGTGCAAACGAATAGCGGGCTCTTTGTCGGGCGAGCCGAAATGCGGCTGGCCTTTTTCGCACAAACGCTTCGACGCCGATTCGAGCATGATGCCCATCGATGCCGACACGCCGCGTAATTTATCGATTTCTTCTGCGTCCATCGTGCCGGCATTGATATGCGGCAATACATTCGTTTCAGTAACGATGCGCTTCGCGACAGCGGCGACATAATCGAGCGTTGTCGCAAAACCCATTTCAGTCAGCGCTTCACGCGCGACGCGATAACGCAACTCGGGTTTTTCACCGAGCGTCAGCAACGCTTCCTTGCAGCCCAATTTCTCCGCCGCTTTCACTTGTTCGATCACCGCGTCGATCGACATATACGGCACGTCGAGATGACGCGGCGTCTGCGCGAAGGTGCAGTAATGGCAAACATCGCGACACAGTTGTGTCAGCGGCAGAAATACTTTGCGCGAATACGTGACGACATTGCGAAAACCACGGTCGCGCAATTGCGCGGCGAGGTCCATCAATGCGGGCGTATTATCGAATTCGGCAAATTGCAGCGCTTCATCGTCGCTGGGCAACTCGCCTTCGAGCAGGCGAGCCGATAATTGCTGGAATAAAATTTCAGGCGCAGGCATCGCGCTCTCCGCAATTGACCGCAGCGGACTGCATCATCGCCACGCGATCGGCGATATCAGTGGTTAATAAAAACCGCCGGGTATTGATTGCAACAGAAGCATCGTCGTGCTGTAACAGTAGCGCGAGGTCTTCCGGTTCATCGATATCACAGCGGGCGCCGGTGAGATCGCACAGCGCGGGCGCCACCCCGAACTCGCGCGCTTGCCGACAATGGCGCTGCAAACTGTCGACGCCATACTGCGCCGAAAAATTGGGTACCGAACGCCACGCCAGCAAGTTGGTGCCACTATTGCGACGATCGGGCGCCATCGTCACCGCATGTTCCGCACCGTTGTAATGGACACGTAAAAACTCCGAAATATCGCGGGCATGCAACATGGGTAAATCGCCATGCACCACCAGCAATTCGTCGCAGCCTCGCTGGCGAAGCGATAGCGACGCAGCATTAACCGCACTATTCAAATCGCTGCACTGCAACAACGCTTCGTCGAGAAATTCGATCCCGTAATAACGCGCAAGCCAAACGGCGGAATGATCGCGCGAGCAAATCACAACGCGTGCAATTCCGGCATGCGCGGTCAGCGCTGCCAGTACATCTTCAACCATGGCCTGAAATAATTGCGCGCGCTCGGGCGCCGACAGCAAGCCCGACAACCGTTGCTTGGCGGCAGCAAATTCTTTTAGCGGCAGTAATGCAATCAAGTTTTCGATCTCATTCGTCGTCCGTTAGGCGATCGCCAGACCACCGTCGATTCTTATGTGTACGCCAGTGACGAATTCGGCGGCGGGATCGGCGAAGAACATGACGCCGCGAGCAATATCGGCCGTTCGACCGAGTCGCGGCACCAACGCGGGCCAGACATCGCGCGCGGCATTGCGCTCGATGGCATCCCACGTATCGCCCCAGCCTTTGCCCGGCGCTTCCGATTCGAGCCAGGCGCGTAATCCTTCGGTCGCAATAAACCCGGGACTAATCGCATTCGCCGTCACACCGGTGCCTCGCAGTGCTACCGCCAGGCTTGTCGTATAGGACACCAATGCACTCTTCGCCGCGCGATAATCGGGAATCGTCGAGATCGGATTATCCACAATCGCACTGCAAATCTGGATGAGCCGACCCCAGTTCCGATCGCGCATGCCGGGAACGATTGCCTGCGTCATGGCGACAGTGGAGACAGTGTTGGCTTGATAGGTTCGAATCCAATCCTCCGCTTCAGCCTCGAAACATTCCGCCGCGCCTTCACCAGCAGAGGCACCGCCCGCGTTATTAACCAAAATATCGATCGGTCCGATTGACAGCGCTTGCGCCGCCACTGCCCTGGCCTCGTCAATCTCGTCCAGCGAACCGACGACACTCGCGACTTCCGTACCGCCAGCCCGCAGCTCCTGCTCAACCTTGGCGAGTTTCGCGGTGTCGCGACCATGCAAAATAATCGAGGCCCCCGCAGCGGCCAGCACGCGCGCACTTTCTGCGCCGATGCCCGAGCTCGAACCCGTAACGAATGCGCAACGACCTTTAAGCGGTAATGTCATTTCAATTCCACCTCACTCATTGATATTGAATATGTATGTAATTTAATTCGTGCGATCGATTATTTTTCCTCGGCGAACGACGTCGCGAACTGCAATACATCGTTCGCAAGGCGGATGCGATCGCCGAGCGATTTCATGACGGTGTCGGTAACGTGCACGACGATGCCTAATTCGGCGATCGCTTCAGCCTGCTGCGCATCGACACTGTCGAGAACGAAACCATCGAGAATATCGCGATAGTGATTCGCGACCGCCGTTGCGCTGACCGGCATATTCATTTCGCGCAGCATTTTCGCAGCCGGGCCTTTGATCGCACCGCCGCCGACGATCGGCGATACCGCGATGACCGGCGCCGCGCTATCGCTCAGGGTTTCGCGCACGCCCGGCAATTGCAAAATCGGATCGATGCTGACGAACGGGTTCGAAGGACAAATCACTATCGCATCGAGAGCAGCATTATTTAATTGCGCAAAAAAATCGCGCTGTGGTCGCGCCTGCTCGATGCCACGAAAATAAAAACCGCGCACGGCAGGCTTGCATTGTTCGCGCACAAAATAATGCTGAAAGCTGAGCTCGCCCTGCTCGGTAATGACGATGGTTTCGACCGTCTCATCGCTCATCGGTAAAATTCGCTGCGGCACCTCGAATCGATCGCACAATTGTCGCGTCGCCGCACTCAACGATAGTCCGCCGGTCAATAACGCGGTGCGCTGCAAATGCGTCGCCATATCGAGATCGCCGAGACGAAACCAGCTTTCGCCGCCGAGCGCCGACAGCGCTTCCATCACGCGCCACGATTCGTTTTCCAGTCCCCAGCCCTGTTGCCGATTGTTGCGGCCGGCCAGCGTGTACATCACCGTGTCGAGATCGGGACAAATGCGCAAACCGTAGTGATCGAAATCGTCGCCGGTATTGCAGACAATGGTGAGCTGTTCGGGCGACAAGCATTTGCTCAACCCCAGCGCGAGCTTCGCACCGCCGACACCGCCCGATAACGCCAGTACGTTCACCGAAATAAATCCTTATCGCGCGCACGAATCAACGATTGCGAACCTATGTCTGCCGGCGTGAATTTTGCGTCGCGAATTAACACAATCGGCGTACCCTCCGCTGCCTGCCCCATCAGAAATGACGCTGCGGCAGCCAGTTCGTCGGCCACCGCAATTTCAGTCACTTCCAACGCCCGGCCGAATAAATCCCTCGTTCCTATCCGTGTTTCTAGCGGCACAATGCCCGCGCTACCCAACGCAAAACCAATCACGCCATTGCGCCATGCGCGTCCGGCCGAATCATTAATGATGATCGCTAACGATGCGCCGGTTTTTGTGTGCAACTGCGCGCGTAAATGCGCGGCGCTCGCATCGGGATTTTCCGGCAGCAGCAATACGCGTGGATTATCGGACCGCGATTGAATATTGGACTGATCGATTCCCGCATGCGCATGCACATACCCGTTGCGATGCTCGACGATAATCGCGCCCTTGCGCACTCTCAGCACTTCCACCGATTCGCGCAGAATCAACTCGACGATGCGCGGATCTTTATCGGCGAGCGATGCGAGTGTGACGGCGCGATCGCTCGGCACAACTTCATTCAAATAGGCGTAGCGGTTTTCGGCTTTCGATACGATTTTTTGCGCGAGCACCAACACATCGCCATCGCGGAGCTGCGTTTCCGCGCGTTCGAGAGCGGCGAGAATAATTGCGACCAAATCATCGCCGGGTTCGACATGCGGAATTCCCGACAGCGCTATCAGCTGCATTTGGCTACGCACGTTATGGCGCGTCATTCAAACCGGTAATGCGAATTCCGGCGTGACAGCTGTATTGCTTGTTGATAAAAATCAGCACCGAGGTCAACGCTTCCGCCGCTGCGGCGTTCGCCAACGCGCCAGCGTGAAAACCGCGCGCACCGGCCGCTTCGACTAACGCTATCACTTGTGCGCGTGCGTCTTTGTCATCGCCGCATACCAATACATCGCAATCGAGCGCATACCCTTCCTGCAAATGATGTGCGGCGACATTCTGAAACGCGGACACCACACGCACGCCATCGCCAACAATTTTCTGCGCAATCTGGCCAGCCGAACCTTCCGTCGGCAATTGCACGCGAGCGACTTTAGGCGGCACCAGCGGTACCGTGACGTCGATCAGAATTTTCCCTTGCAATGCGTCTTTGACTTGTTCGAGCGTCGAAGCCTGATGGCTGAATGGCACCGTGAGCGCAACGATATCGGCGACCTGCGCGGCGGCAATATTATCGGCGCCGCTGACATCGACCGCAGCGACACCTCGCTCCGCCATCAACGCCTGCAACTCAGCGGCCGCTACTTCAGCCTTATCGGTCGTGCGCGAGCCAATGACTACTCGATAACCTGCCTGCGCCCAACGTCGAGCCAAACCGGTTCCCAGATCGCCGGTACCACCAAGAATTGCCAATACGGGTTTCGTCATTACAGCTCGCTCATTCTGTTCGTTAGTAATACGGTTGTCTTAAATACTGGCAGAGTCTATCGCACTGTCTGGCCGGGCATAAGGTTCCAGTGTGGCGATTCCAGAGCGCACGTTACAATTTGCCACGAGCGTAATCCTCGCCCTGCGAGGGTTTTGTAAGGTAGATTTCGAATATCAAGTCGACTAAAGAACACGGTCGATTTCAGATAATTCTTACAGCGAAAGGAGTATCTCGCGATGCTAGGCAACATGATGCAGCAACCGCTGCTGATTTCATCGATCATCCAGCAGGCAGCCAGCCTGACACCGAATGTCGAAATCGTCAGCCGCCGCATCGAGGGCGATATTCATCGTTATAGCTACCGCGATTGTTATCGGCGCAGCGCGCAGCTCGCGCATGCGTTACATGCGCTCGATGTAAAACCCGGCGATCGTGTTGCGACATTGGCATGGAACGGTTATCGCCATCTCGAACTCTATTACGCGGTATCCGGCATCGGCGCGGTCATTCACACAGTAAATCCACGACTGTTTGCCGATCAAATTCAATACATCATTAACGATGCCGAAAATAAATTACTGTTCGTCGATCTCACTTTCGTACCGTTGTTGAACGACCTCGCCGCGCATTTGCCCACTATCGAAAAAATCGTTGTGCTGTGCGATCGCGCACATGCACCGGCCGATGCCAAATTCAAATTCGAATGTTACGAAACACTGCTGGAAAATCAGCTCTGCGAATACGACTGGCCCAAGTTCGACGAAAATACCGCTGCAGGTCTGTGTTACACCTCGGGCACCACTGGCAACCCGAAAGGCGTGCTGTATTCGCATCGCTCGACGCTGATGCATGCACTGTGTTGCACGACACCGAACGCATTGAATTTATCGCGCGCTTCCGTCGCGATGCCGGTAGTTCCGATGTATCACGCCTGCGCATGGGGTTTGCCTTATGCCGCGCTGATCGCCGGCGCGAAACTGGTTTTACCCGGCGCTCAACTCGACGGCCAATCGCTGAGCGAATTAATCGACAACGAACATATTAATTTCGCCGCCGGTGTTCCGACTGTGTGGCTGACGCTGCTGCATTACCTCGATAAAGCGGGCAAAAAATTACCGGAAGATATCGTGATCGGCTGCGGCGGCGCGGCGTCACCGCTCGCATTGGTGGAAGCATTGCGCGACAAACATAACGTGTATCTGATGCCGCTGTGGGGTATGACCGAGACCAGCCCGATCGCCACGTTCGGCAGCAAACCCGCCACCATCGCTTCGATGCCCATCGATGAATTGAACAGCATTCAAATTTCAGCCGGCCGACCGATCTATGGCGTCGAAGCCGAAATATTCGGGGAGGACGATCAACCGCTGCCGCACGACGGCAAGCATTCGGGACAATTACGCGTGCGCGGCTCATGGGTAGTACAACGTTATTTTCGCGCCGATGCCGATGCGACGATCGACGGCTGGTTCGACACCGGCGATGTCGCGACGATCGATCGCGACAGCTATGTACGCATCGTCGATCGCAAAAAAGATGTGGTGAAATCCGGCGGCGAATGGATCAGTTCGATCGAGCTGGAAAACGCCGCATTAAGTCATTCGGATGTTTATGAAGCCTGCGTAGTCGGCGTGCCGCATAAAAAATGGGATGAGCGGCCGTTGTTATTAGTGGTGCTGGAAGAGAATCGCACGCTGGATAAGCAATCGATTCTTAATCACCTATCGACGCGAGTTGCCAAATGGTGGCTGCCGGACGACATCGTTGCGGTCGACGAGTTGCCGCATACCGCGACCGGAAAATTGCATAAAGTGCCGCTGCGCGAACGTTATCGTGAACATTATCGAGATTGTTAAACGCTCTCGATTTGCCAATAGACGATTGAACATGAAGATTCGCACATAAAAAAAGGGCGCCATTGGCGCCCCTTTTTTGTTCGCATTAAACGCGATAACTTCCATCCAATACCGCCTGCCACCACGCGGCATTTTCCAGATACCAGCGCACGGTTTTATTTAATCCGGTGGCAAACGATTCGCGCGGAGAAAAACCCAATTCGTCACGGGCCTTCGTCGCATCGATCGCATAACGCTGATCGTGGCCGGGTCGATCGGTGACGAACACAATCGACTCGCTGCTCGCACGTTGCTGCGCCGCTAGCGCTGCGGGAAATTGCTTCGCCCATTGCGAATCAGCAGCGAATTCGGCATCGATGGTTTTGCACAACTCGTGCACGACATCGATGTTGGTCCACTCGTTATTGCCGCCGATGTTATACGTTTCGCCAACTCGGCCTTTCTTCAGCACCAGATCGATGCCATACGCGTGATCTTCGACGTACAGCCAATCGCGAATATTGCGGCCATTGCCGTAAACCGGCAGCGGTTTACCGAGCAACAAATTGGTAATGCACAGCGGAATCAATTTTTCCGGAAAATGAAACGGCCCGTAATTGTTCGAGCAGTTGCTCGTCGTGACCTGCAAACCATACGTATGGTGATACGCGCGCACTAGATGATCGGAACCCGCCTTGCTCGCCGAATACGGGCTATTCGGTTGATATTGATTGTCCTCGCGAAACGCCGGATCGCTGGGATTCAACGAGCCGAATACTTCGTCGGTCGAAATGTGATGGAAGCGATGCGCGACACCACTGCCGCTCAGCCAGACCGAACGCGCCGCCTTCAACAAACTATGCGTGCCGACAACATTGGTGGTGACGAATGCATCCGGACCGGTGATCGAACGATCGACATGGCTTTCCGCAGCGAAATGCACCAGCGTATCGACACCGTGATCGCGCAATAATTTTTCGACCAATGCCGTGTCGTTGATATCGCCGACCACCAGCTGCACATTATTGGTCTGCACCGGCGTCAGATTATGGCGATTACCGGCGTACGTCAGCGCATCGAGCACAACCAATGTGTCGCCCGGATAATGCTTCACCCAATAGTGCACGAAGTTCGCACCGATAAAGCCTGCGCCTCCAGTCACCAGTAAATTTGCCATTCCCGTTCCTTTGATTTAACGACTTGATTTCGAGGCTCGAATTATTACTTCGAACCGGCTGTTTTGAATAATCACAGCGCCGCGCAGACTACTGCCATCGTCATTTATCTGCAACATAACACCATGCTTCAATTCACCACATTATCCGCTAGAATCCACGCTCCTATTAAACCGAGCCATCGGAGTTCGCCGTGTCCAGCAAACAACAATTCGAACGCTTTAATATCCAGCGCATGACTGCCAGCCATCCGGAGATGCGCAAATTGCGCCGCGATGGCCATATCGCGTCGATTCACGGCAACAAACATTGGCCTTCGGCTGATTTATTGATGGATTTTCTCGAACAACATCCGTTACCGAAACGTAAACGCGTGCTCGATGTCGGTTGCGGCTGGGGGCTTGGCGGTATTTATTGCGCACGCACATTCAAATCGAAAGTGACCGGCGTCGACGCCGACGACGCGGTATTCCCTTTCCTGCATGCCCATGCGCAGTTGAACGACGTTAAAGTCGATACGCACCACGGCGATTTTAAATCGGTAAAAGGCAAGGTACTGAACGATGTGCACACCATCATCGGTTCGGATATTTGCTTTTGGGATGAAATGGTCAAGCCGCTGTACAAACTGATCGATCGTGCGCTCGATGCCGGCGCTAAACGCATCGCGATTGCCGATCCAGGCCGTTCGCCGTTTTATGCGCTTGCGGAAAAATGCGCGAAAAAGCTCGATGCGGATTTAATCGATTGGACCAGCGAAGAGTATCCGCAGATCGATGGCGCGGTTCTTTACATCAAGAGTTAAAAGCACCGTCGCGTTGATTTAATGAAATGAGGACTGCGCAAACCGCATTGCCGGGGTTTGCGCAGACTCAAGATCTACATCGTTCGCAACTGAACCAGTTCGATGATGTAACCATCGGGATCCCGCACCAACGCTTTCGTCATTGTCACAACGGGTTTTACGCCAGGAGCACTGACAACAAGGGGGGCTTCCGCGGCTTTAGCGATTGTGTAACCGCTAGCGCGAACTTGATCGACAACGGCTGCGACATCCGGCACCTGCAAACCGATGCCCGCCACATCTTCGGGTTGCGATTTGGCATCGCTGACCTTCTTCAAAAAAAGCAAAGGCTCTGGCGAATTAATATCGCCGGAAATATTCAAAGCAACTTCATCCTGCGGCCGTAATACGACTTTCATACCGAGTGCACGCGTATAAAAGGACTCGGCGCGAGCAAGATCCGCTACGGTCAGCATCATAAAATTGATCCGCTTCTGCGTTGCGGCAACCGGCGGCTTGGATTCGGCGTACGCGAACGGAATTAACGTAGAAAATCCGGAAGTCAGTAACAACATAGCGATAATTTTCTTATTCATTGCTCTCATACCTTTTCGATTCATAGTTTTCATACCCTTGTGACTTACTGCTTCGCAGCATGCGGCGAATACCGCGCGCCAACCACCCCGAAAATGCCCACGCGTGGTGTAATTAATGCGCAGTACAGCCATTTGAATTTCATCGTGCGCGAACCTATTGCAGCCGATGATTAATCGCTCAGCGTATTTCATAAAACTGTCATCAATGCGTCACGTGTTTGCAATCCCTCAGTTGCAGGCTGCATGCATGATGAACAGAACGCGTTGGTTTCATAGCTTCTACCACCACGGCATCTACCCGTACGATTTGCGCATGCTGCTTTGGTTTCTGCATCGCCGCCATCGTCAACTCTGGATAGCAGCCGCACGCGCGTTTTCGCGCAGCGGCGACGGATTGATGCAGGTATTGCTGCCAAGTCTGATTCTGCTGATTGACCGCGAACACGGCCCACACCTTTTTGTTGTGACGGCGATAGCGTTCAGTATCGAGCGACCGCTGTATTGGATTCTAAAAAATACCTGTCAGCGTAAACGCCCGCCCGAAGCCATTCCGAGCTTCCACAGTGTTATCACAGCATCCGATCGCTTCAGCTTCCCATCCGGCCATACCTGCGGTGCATTCCTACTCGCCGGCCTCGTTACGATTTACTTCCCCACGCTCGCCGTCCCAATGTATTTGTGGGCGAGCTGCGTCGGTGTTTCGCGCGTCGTGCTCGGCGTGCATTTTCCCACCGACATACTCGCTGGCGCCGCGATCGGCAGCAGCATCGCATGGTTAATCAATGACGCCATCGCATTACCGCTTTAGCTCGAATCCCCTCTATTTGAATAACGTCCTCAAGGCAGCACACGCATGAAAATTCTGTACGGTATTCAGGGCACCGGCAACGGTCACATCAGCCGTGCGCGCAAGATGGCCGCACATTTGAAAGCGCGCGGCGCCGACGTAACATTTCTGCTCTCCGGGCGCGAGCGTGTGAAATTATTCGACATGGAAATATTCGGCGATTTCGAGTATCGCCGCGGCTTGACGATGGTGCAGCAAAACGGCGCGGTACTATACGGACCGACCATTGCACAAACGCGCGCACTGCAATTTATTCGCGATGTACGCGCGCTCGATGTGAATTCGTACGATGTGGTAATCAGCGATTTCGAACCGGTCACCGCCTGGGCCGCCAAGTTGAGTAATAAAACCTGCATCGGCATCGGTCACCAATACGCGTTCAGCGCAAATATTCCACGCACCGGCGGCAATATTGCGAGCGAGCTGGTGATGAAATGGTTTGCGCCCGTGGATATTCCGATTGGATTGCATTGGCATCACTTTGATACCGACATTTTGCCGCCGATCATCGACACACATTTACAGCGCGTTGGACGCCGGCATGTGCTGGTGTATTTACCTTTCGAACAGCAGCGCTTCGTCACATCGCTATTAAAAAAATTTCGCGATTTTAAATTTGTGCAATATTCACCGGATCTAATCAATGCCGACGATGAAAATGTCAGCCTGCGTCGTACTAATCTTCATGGCTTTCGCGATGATTTGCGCAACGCCGAAGCCGTGATCTGCAATGCCGGTTTCGAATTAGTCAGCGAATGCCTGCATATGGGCATCCCTGCATTAGTGAAACCGGTTAAGGGCCAGATGGAGCAATTATCCAACGCCTTTGCGCTGCAACAACTTGGCTGGGGCCACGCGGTGAACGAATTGACCGAGACGAATATCGGAGAATGGCTGAACACCGACCATGGCACCGCCGCTATTCAGTACCCCGATGTGGCCGCCACACTGACCGATTGGGTACTCGAAGGCGACTGGCACGAGAAATTAGTGATGTGCGATTTGTTATGGGAGTGCACGCGCAACCGCATGGCTGTCGCATGAGTGGCGCCGACAATGCGACGTTATAAGCTCAGCCAAAAATAATATTTTTCATTTATCGCTCATCTTTTTATGCTGCTTTGCAATTGCTATCGAATTGGAAGCCGTGATGACTCGCATCATTATCGTACCGGGCCTCGGCAACAGTGGCGGCCAGCATTGGCAGAGCCGGTGGCAACAGCGCCTGCCTAATGCCACTCGTATTACGTTACCGCAATGGCAGCAACCCAATCTTCGCAGCTGGGTGGATGCGATCGATAATGCTGTCGGTCAGCACACCGACAATTATCTTGTCGCGCATAGTTTCGGCTGCCTCGCCAGCGTTGCGGCGCTTGCGGAACTGCGCCATCGCGTGCGCGGTGTGTTGCTGGTCGCCCCCGCCGATCCCGATAAATTCAAAATTACCGATCTGTTGCCGCAATCCACGTTACCCGTGCCGGGACTCGTGGTGGGTAGCCTCAGCGATCCCTGGTTAAGTTGGAGCAAAGCCCAGTTGTGGGCACAGCGCTGGGAATTGCCGATTTATTGCGCCGGTAATGCCGGACATATCAATGTTGAATCGGGCCATGGCGAATGGCATGAAGGATGGCAACTGCTGGAGAAATTGCAGCGGCCGGATGACATCGAATTATCGCCGGCACTTTTTCCGCACAGACAGACATCGCGCGCACTGGCGTATTAACAAGGCTTGCGCTTCAGCGAATAGCTCGTGGAATAAGAGGTACAGGTTACTGTTTATCGCAGCCATTTATTGCGATGCCAAATACCTTTTGCGCTTGCTGTCTTTTAGATAATGTAAATCGACCAGTACCAGACCATCGACGCAATCCGAAAAATCCGGATCGATATTGAAATCGACGAATTGCACGCCGCCGTCTTCACATAATTCGGAATACTGCTTGTACATGGTGGGTACGGCTAATTCGAGCGCATGCAGTTCCGCTTTCAATTGCTGAAAACCTTCGCTGTAACTCAATCCCTGCCAGCGCGATTGCACGCAATTTAATTGATACGGCAACCGCGCTGCCGCCCACGGCTGCAATGCGGAAAAATAATGTCTATAAAAACTGACCAGCAACTCTTTAGCTTTGGACGGATAGTTATTACTGATTGAAACGGGCCCGAACAGATACCGCACATTCGGAAATTTTTTCAGGTAAGCACCGATGCCGTACCACAACAAATCGAGGCTGCGGCGCCCCCAGTAGCGCGGCTGCACAAAGCTGCGGCCAAGCTCTACGCCGCTAACTAAATAATCGGCGCCATTGCTGCGGTAATCGAACAACGTGTGGCTATACAGCCTAGGCAAAGTCGATGCATTCAAATCGTGCGTTTGGCGCAGTCGATAAGCGCCGACTAATTCCAGCGCTTCGTCGTCCCACAGCACAATATGATCGTAATCCTGATCGTAGACATCGATATCGCGGCGGCGACCACAGCCCTCGCCGACGGCGCGAAAACTGACTTCACGCAGACGACCGATTTCACGCATCACCGTCGAATCGCCGGCAAAGCGATACAGATAAATTGCCATGCCCTCTTTCGTCGTGCCAAGCAATTCGCAGCCGCGCATTTCCGCGCGGAGCTGTTGACGATCTTCGGGATGCGCAATCGACTCCGCCGTCGTCTCGAAACAACCTTCGCCGCGGTTTTTTCCGATCTTGTAAATGTGGCGTCGGAACAATTTCACCTTGGCTTTGCTATCGAACGGCAGCTCGTCGTAGATATTGAAACCGATCGACTGACCGATACGCACGCGCATCGTCTTGTTGTTGTGCTTGAACATTTCGCGCACCAACCACAGTGTCGATAATGGTTTCGCCAGCATCGATAGGCTGTAGAAAAATACCGAGTTACGCGCATCGACGAACATCGGCAGAATCGGTGCGCGCGTTTTTGCCGCGAAGCGCAGAAACCCATGACGCCACCGCGTATCGCGCACACCGGTCGCACCCATTCGCGACACTTCGCCGGCTGGGAAAATAATGACCGCGCCATCGTTTTGCAGATGCTGTTCGATCGCCCGCAAATTATCCCGCGTCGTACGTGTGCCGAACGTGTCGACCGGCAATAGCAGATTTCGCAGCGGCTCGACGGCTGACAACACATCGTTTGCGACGACTTTGACATCGCGGCGTACATCGCCCACGAGCTTTAACAGTGCAATGCCATCAAGGCTGCCGATCGGATGATTCGCAATGATGACAACGCGGCCCCACGCAGGGATCCGTTCGCGTTCGCGATCGCTGACAGTAACGCCAAAATCAAAATGATCGAGCGCTTGCTCGACAAAATCGAAACCGCTCAGATGGGGATAACGTTCGGAGAAACGACGAAACTCGGACTCGCGAAATAGATAGCGAAGCACTGCCACCACCGTTTTATAAACGGTGGGATTACGCATCTGGAAATCGGGAAAGCGTTCGGTAACGACGTGCTCGACGGAAATCATGCGTTATTCCTCTTCAGACGCCTTAACGATAATCCGAAGAAGTGACATCGATGTTGCGAGATGATGGCGATTCGATGACGAAAGCGAACTTCGTAAATTTTATTGCGCCAACCGCAGCGCCAACGACAACGGTACCATTTCATCGTTGCTGGCATGCAATTGCTTGACCGATTGATAAAAATCGGACCAATGCAGAATTTCGAGTACACCGTTGGGATTTTCGACCAGCGCGGTACAGCTTTCGACCCAATCGCCATCGTTGCAATACAGCAGCCCGTCGCGTAACGCAATTTCCGCTTGATGGATATGGCCGCAGACGACGCCATCGAGACCACGGCGCTTTGCTTCCTGCAATGCGGCATATTCGAATGCAGCAATCGCCGCACGCGCGTTGCCGATCCGGTTTTTGACGTAATTCGATAGCGACCAATACGGTAGACCGAACACTCGCCGCGCACGCACGACCCAGCGGTGCAGCCACATCAGAAAATCGTAGGCGGCATCGCCAAAGTGGCGCGAAATGAAATCGAGCTGAACGTGAGTATCGAGAACATCGCCATGAAACAACAATAACTGCCGACCATCTGCAGTCACATGACTGGTTTCTTGCAGAATCTGCACAGGTCCGAAATGATGGCCGACAAATTCGCGCATCACTTCATCATGATTGCCCGGCACGTAAACAACGCGCGTGCCGTGTCTGGCTTTGTGCATGATCATGCGCAGTACTTCGTAGTGCGACGCGGGCCAAACGAATTGGCGGCGCAAAGCCCAGAAATCGACAATATCGCCGAGCAGATAAAGCGTTTCGCAATCGACGCGGCGCAAAAAATCGAGCAGATACTGCGCGCGGCAATCTTTACTGCCAAGATGAATATCGGACAGCCACACTGTTCGCATCGACAAACGACCGGTGTTCAAGGCTGCGGTCATTTTGATTTCTCCACTCGCCATTTTTTTCAGGCTAGTGCGCGCGCGTTGCCGATCGTTGAACTTATTGCGAAGGTTTTATGACACGCTTGAGTTTAAATCTCGTCTTCCCCGGCGACTCGCGCGGCTTGCCGGCGCATCTCTTCGACGCGCACGGCTTCGATTTCGCGCAGCACCGAATCGACATCGGCGCTGATCTCGCTTTCGACGAAATGCCCCGTCAGTTCGACATCTGCATTTAATTTTCCGGCCTCATACAGCGCCCACATTTCTTTCGCGTATTGAGTAGATCTCAACTCCGGCGCGAAGCGACCGAAATAAGCCGCCATGTTCGAGACATCGCGCTCCAGCATACTGAAAGCATGGTTGTTGGCAGCGGCATCGACCGCCTGCGGCAAATCGATAATCACCGGGCCGTCTTCGCCGAGCAGCACATTGAATTCAGATAAATCGCCATGGACTAAACCACTGCACAACATCAATACAATTTGGCGAATCAGAAAAGCGTGGTACTCGCGCGCCTGTTCTGCATCGAGTTCAACATCGTTCAAACGCGGCGCAGCATTGCCATCTTCACCGGTCACTAATTCCATCAGCAGCACGCCATCGAGAAAATCGTGCGGCTTCGGTACACGCACACCGGCGTTCGCGAGCCGAAATAACGCCGCCACTTCCGCGCTCTGCCACGCTTCTTCCTGCTCTTTGCGGCCGTATTTCGAACCACTGGCCATTGCCCGCGCCTGCCGACTATTCCGAACTTTTCGTCCCTCCTGATAGGCGACAGCCTGTCGGAAGCTTCGTTTGTCGGCTTCTTTATATACTTTGGCGCAGCGTACGTTATCGCCGCACCGCACCACATATACGGTCGCTTCCTTGCCGCTCATCAGCTGGCGCAGCACTTCATCGATAAGGCCGTCTTTGACCAACGGCTCAAGGCGTTTGGGCGTCTTCATAGAAATCCACGGTTAGCGAGTGGGGGATATTCTATATGACGGGCGGTGTTTGATTGAATGCAATAAACGGCTGCGTAGACAATGAGCAAGCACGGAGCAACCAAATCAATCATCGATGCCACGGTTAAACGCACCCTGCGAAAATAATCAACGGGGCCACGCAGGTATCGCAGAGCCTCCGATATTTTCAGCCCACTGTTTTTCCGTTATCGACCACCTGAATGCTGCCGTGAATCGCTTTCGCTTCGTCGGAGGCGAGAAATGCAATCAGCGCGGCCACATCATCGACCTGCATTAATCCGCGCGGAGCCCCGGTGCGCATTATTAAATCGAAATCGACATCGGGTGGAATCTGAATATTACTGACCTGCGGTGTATCCATACCGCCCGGCACTATCGCGTTCACACGCAGTGGCTGCTTCATATATTCCATCGCGAGCGCTTTAGTCAGTCCTAAAAGCCCATGTTTTGCGCTGCAATAAGCGGCGGAATAGGGTTGGCCCTGCAAACCGGCAATCGATGCCACGTTGACGATGTTGCCGTGGGTTTCGAGCAAATGTGGAATTGCGGCCTGCGACAGAAAAAAGGGACCGTTTAAATTCACTGCTAAATCGTGCAGCCACTGTTGTTCGGTGACCGATGCGGTATGGCGAAAATCATGGCGCCCCGCGACGTTGATCAACGCATCGAGTCGACCGAATTGTTTTACGCAATCACGCACAGCTTGAGCGCATTGCGCTGCTTCGCTGATGTCGATCACCGCAGCGGCCATCGCTCCCCCTGCTTCCTGAATGTGGCGAGCGGTTATTTGCAAGCCTTCGCTGTTACGACCGATGCCGAATATTTGCGCACCTTCGGCCGCCAATCGTCGTGCCGTAGCGGCACCTAAACCAGATGACGCGCCAGTGACTAAAGCGATTTTTCCTTTGAAACGTGCCATAAATTCCTCCGACTTTGATTATTTCGTTTCGTGACAGTTTTTACATCGCGAGACGTTTGTCTTACATCGCGAG
Source organism: uncultured Spongiibacteraceae bacterium (assembly GCA_946480345.1). Next base: position 16,806 of record CAMLJR010000006.1, on the reverse strand, counting down.
ACGCTTGTTGATGCCGATATATCCCCGATTTCTTTGTTGCGTTAACAGTCAATTTTCCTGGAACGCTCCGTTAAATGATTTGCGACTATTCGTGAGTTTAAAATGACCCACAAATTAAAACTTCGCTGTTTTGCGCTCACGTCATTTATCAGCGGTGCGGAACTCGTGTCGACAGTGCGGTAACATTTACCGTCAATTTCTGAATGCTCGTATTCGAATTCGCAATCCAAGGTTTTTTATGAACTCTCACAGCCGATGGCTAACTCTAGCCGTAGTTTCGACTGCTCTACTTCTTGTCGTCATAGATATGACCGTGCTTTACACCGCGCTACCCAGCCTGGCGCAAGCACTGCACACAACCGCTTCCGAAAAGCTCTGGATTCTTAACGCGTACTCGCTGGTCATCGCCGGATTGATGCCTTTGATGGGTGCTCTCGGCGATAAACTCGGGCACCGGCTGGTCTTCATTGCAGGCATGGTCGTGTTTGGTGTTGCCTCGGTCATCGCGGCATTCGCCCCGAGCGCAGCGATACTGATCGCTGCCCGGGCATTACTCGCCGTGGGTGGTGCAGCCATGATGCCGGCCACCATTGCGATTGTTCGCACTACATTTCAAGACCCGAAAGAGATGGCGCTTGCCATCGGCATCTGGTCCTCCGTGGCCTCAGGTGGAGCGGCGATTGGACCAGTGATCGGAGGTATTTTGCTGGAGCATTTCTGGTGGGGCTCCGTCTTTCTCATCAATGCCCCGATTATTGCCGCAGCAATACTTTTAGCGCTCTATCTGCTGCCGAAAAAGCGTGGGGATTACAGCATCTCCATTGATCTGCATAGCTGTTGGCAAAGCATGCTCGGGATTATTGCGCTGGCCTATGGCATTAAAGAATTCGCGAAACCTGACGGCCATGCATTACTCGCGTGGGGCATTTTGTCTTTGGGAGTGATCACCCTCGCGGTGTTCGTCCGTCGCCAACTGCAGCTGCCACGACCACTGATCGATTTTCGACTGCTTTCGACCGCCCCGCTCGCCACAGGCATCCTGATAGCACTGGTTGCTTCCATCACGTTAATTGGCTTTGAACTGGTACTCAGCCAGCGCCTGCAATTAGTGCTCGGCAAGAGTCCACTGGAAGCGGGCGCTTTTGTCGTACCGATTTCGTTGGGATCGTTTTTGGCCGGACCTCTGTCCGGGGCTTTGATTGGTCGTATCGGTTGCGTGCCCGTTATTGTCGCGGGGCTGCTGATGTGTGCTTTCGGAATTTGGGGATACCTTGTTCTGGACGATGCCAATCAGTGGGCACAAGTCGCCGCTTTAACCTTAAGCGGTATCGGTATCGGTGCAGGTCTCACCGCATCCAGCACATTGGTCATGAGCAACGTCTCTGAAGATCGCGCAGGGATGGCCGGCTCTGTGGAAGGCGTTGCTTACGAGTTCGGCGGTGGCTTTGGCGTCACCATTTTGGGATCCCTCATGACAGCAGTTGACGTAGCGAACGCACGGAGCAGCGGCATTGAGGCGATGGCGGGAAGCAGCCTTGATGAAGCATACATCCACGCCCAGAACCATCCCGAAGCACAGCAAGCGCTGCAGGTTGCAATACAAGCGTTTGACGCCTCATTCAGCGCAGTCAGCAGCGTGGTGATTGCTATGCTTTTTGCTCTTTCGGCACTCGTCTTACTGCTCAGCCGCAAGCTGTCAGGTCAGTAACGGAACAGCGCGCTTCGCTTATGACCATCACCGATAAAAAGTAAGTAGCTCTAAGAAAAAGTCAAAACGACCTTACGCGAGCCAATGCCATTCGTCATTGCGCTCGATGGCTTTGCCTTCCTGCTGAAGCTTCAGTAAATGCGCCAACAGCGAATGCCGGGCTATCGGATGCAGCAGCACATGCACATCGTTGTAAACGATCGGCGTCAATGCATCGAGCGATCCGCGCTGGAGATCGCGCAATGCGCTTGCGACTTTGCTTTCGCGCTGCAATCGATGCTTGATCAGTTTTTTTATTTCGACATCGGGCTCAAGAATAATTTGGCCATGCGCGGGCGCGAGTGCATCGATCGGATAATTCAGCAGTAATTGCAACGATTCGATATACGCCTTCATGCTGCCGTTCGGTGGCGTGATCACGACCGTTGACCCTTGCATGATGTGATCGCCGGTGAAGCAGATTTTTTCGTTTTCGGGTGTTTGCCCCGTCAGCAGATAACACAAGTGATTACCGACATGTCCCGGTGTCGCTAACACACGCAGAGAAAATTCATCGGCCTCGAATAAATCGTTATGTTCGAACCCGCACAGCGGATCGAATGTGGTGTCCTGCCTTCCATCGTCATCGATTAGATTGCCGAATACATCGGCACCGGTTGCACCCGCGATAATTTTCGCCGCTGGCGAATGATCGGGATGCGTATGCGTGACGAAAATCCAGCGCAAACGATCACCGCAAAATTGCAGAATGGCATCGATATGTTTTTCATCGATCGGGCCCGGATCGATCAGCGCCAGTTGTTCGCGCCCCACGATATAACTGTTAGTACCCGGACCCGTCATGATGCCGGCGTTGCCGGCGGTAATACGATGTACCAGCGATGAGATCGCAACGGGTTGATAACGTACGATTTCCGGTTGCTGAATCATCGCGTCGCTCGTCGAGGATTAGACCACGAGATTTTTAATGGGCACGAGCGGATCGACATCAGCGTCATAATCGACACCATCGATCTCAAAGCCGAACAAGCGTAAAAATTCCTGCTTATACCCTTTGAAATCGCTCAGCTCGTACAGATTTTCATTAGTCACCTGCGCCCATGATTCGGCGACTTTGTTTTGCACTTCCGGTCGCAGTTCCTTGCCATCTGCGCGGAGCCGGCCTTCGCTGTCGAGCTGTGGATTAGCGCCGTACAAGCTGTCGCGAAATAAACCGTCGACTTGCTCGATGCAGCCTTCGTGCGTGCCGTTTTCTTTCATCACTTTAAACAACAATGCCAGATACAACGGCATGATCGGAATCGCCGAGCTTGCCTGCGTCACCACTGCTTTCAATACCGACACACGCGCATCGCCACCGTGCGCGGCGAGTTTTTTGCGAATATCGATCACACGTTTATCGAGATCTTTTTTCGCCGCACCGATAGTGCCGTGCCAATAAATATCCCACGTCAGTTTTTCGCCGATGTAGGTGAACGCGGTAGTTTTTGCGCCGGGCGCCAGCACGCCGGCCGCGTCGAGCGCGTCGATCCACATCTGCCAGTCTTCACCACCCATTACGGCGACGGTGTTGTCGATATCTTCCTGCGATGCAGCGTTGAGCGTGACTTCTTTCATTACTTCTTTATCGGTGTCGATACCGCGTTGCGTGACATCGCTGCCGATCGGTTTCAATGTCGAGTTGTGCACAACGCCGGTAATGGGGTGCGTGCGACGCGGCGCTGCAAGACTGTAAACAACGAGATCGACTTGACCGAGATCGGCTTTGATCGTGTCGATGGTTTTACGTTTGATCTCTTCCGAAAATGCGTCGCCGTTAATGCTTTTTGCATACAAGCCTTCGCTTTCGGCAACTTGATGAAACGCCGCCGAGTTATACCAGCCGGCAGTACCCGGTTTTTCGGCGCTGCCTTCGCGCTCGAAGAAAATCCCAAGTGTGGCCGCGCCGCTACCAAATGCTGCGGTGATGCGCGATGCCAATCCGTAACCCGTCGATGCGCCGATCACCAATACTTTTTTTGGCCCGTTTGCGATCGGGCCGTGGCTTTTAACGTAATCGATCTGGTGCTTGACGTTGGCTGCACAGCCAACCGGATGAGTGGTAACACACATGAAACCGCGCACGCGGGGTTTGATAATCATGGGCTTTCCTTTCTGTTGATAGCGGACACAGTTTTAATAGAGGACAAGGTTCAATCGCGGAAAAGTTTTCGAACAGGGAAACGAACGGCCGCAGTATACCCGAATCGCCTGCGGGGCCGATTGCCCGACCCCGCATGAAGCGTCTAAGTAGCCTTGCAGCTCTGCTATTTGATCCGCATCAGAACGTAAATCGCACGCCGGTTTCGATCGAACGACCCGGCTCAGGCGCGACATCCTTCAACAGCGAAACACTGTTGCGGATTGTTTCGTTGGTCAGATTCGTCGCGCGTACGAATACCAATGCACCAAGCGTATCGCTCGATTTAAATTGATAGCTGATACCGGCATCGACGCGATTGTAGCCATCGGTATCGGTCTCGAACGCACCTGGATCGTTTTGATCGGCGGCGTGCAGCACGCCGGCATACGCATCGATCGGTCCGCGCTCAAACTTCAGGCGCGTTCCGACACGCAGCGGCGGCAAGCGCGGCACATTCTCTCCACCGCTGAATTCGCCCTGCGTGCGATCGCCATAAAGATCAACGCTCCATTTACCGCTTACGTTATCCGCAATGGGCAGGTTGAGCTCGAACTCGACACCCTGAAAACGTGCATCGCGCTGCGTGTAACTCCGAATCGGCGTGCCATCCTGCTCCAGGCCGCTATCGACCAGCGCGATGTAATCGTGAAAATCGTTATGGAAAACCGTGACGTATCCGTGCGCGATATCACCGCTGTAATGCAGCGTTAAATCGATGTTGTGCGACGTCTCTTCTTTCAAATCCGGATCGCCCACTTCGATAGAATGCGTGGCCTCGTGCGTCACCAAATCACCCGGCATATTCGTCGCATTGGAAAATAATTCCTCGACCGCCGGTGCCCGCTGCGAACGCGATAATGCAAAACCGATGTTCCATTGCGGATCGATTGTCCATAACGCCGATGCCGAACCGCTGACATTGTCGAACGTTTTGCGCGACAACGATTGAGCCGACGCCGCGTTATCGGGATCGATGGTTTCACGATCGTAACGCGCACCAACCTGATACGTCAGTGCGCCTGCCTGATAATGCTCGAGCACGAATGCGCCCACCGTCTTGCCCAGCGATTCCGGAATAAACGCTTCGTCGCCGGCGACAGCAAAATCGCTGCGCTTTAACTGCAGGCCGGCAACACCAGTCCATCCGCCGAGCGGTGCGTGCTGCAATTCGAAGCGGTTTTCCCATGTTTCGTTAGTAAACGTCGTGCCGATGGCGCCGATATTTTCGATTTCCTGATGCTGATAATCGCTGTAGGTCAAACGCCAACGCAGCGCATCGATGGCATCGCTGATATCGCGTTTTTCGGCGGCGAGATCGTAGCGCTTTTGCTCCATATCGATGTGAATGCCGTTGACGCTATCGCCCTCGGCCTCATCGTCGAGCGGAATGCCGTAGAGATTTTTCATGTCGCTGACGCTGACGCCGATATAGCCGTCGTCGAAAATCCACGACAGGCCGCCCGTCGTCGTGTGATTGCGACCATCGGTGTTCGCGGTGAATTTATTGCTGCTGAATTCGGTACTCATCGCATTGCGGTTGAACGCCTGCCCTGGAATATCGATGTCGTTCCACTCGCGGTACACGCCATCGACGTGAAACGCGAGCTGTCCGCTGCCGCCATCGAGCTTCACGACGCTGGTGTTGCCATCATCGACGCTATCGTGGCGCAACTCGATGGCACCTTTGGTGCGTTCCGGCATTTCTTTCGGAATGCGATTGTCGATCACGTTAACGATCCCGCCGATTGCACCGCCGCCATACAACAGCGTCGCCGGACCTCGCAGCACTTCGATCGATTCGGCGAGCATCGGCTCGACTGTGGTGGCGTGATCGGCGCTGACGCCGGATGCATCCGCGCTCGCGGTGCCATTGATTAACGTCTGCACACGCGGGCCGTTCTGACCGCGAATCACCGGCTGACCGACACCGGGACCAAACGATGCGCTGGTCAGACCTGGGCTGCTATTGAGCGTCTCGCCGATGGTACCGGCGGCTCGCTGTTGCAAATCGTCACCGCCGAGCACCGTGACCGGCACAGGGCTTTGATCCTGCGGCTTATTGAAAGGGACTGTAACGATGACAGTATCGAGGTGCTGCGCGTGTGCTTTGGGAACAACAAGGCCGGCGATGCAACCCGCCAGCCATACGAATGGGCGTCTCATGGGAGAACTCCTGATAAATAGTGAGTAACCAACGCGCGCGTTAATACACGAGCGACGATGGTTCGAAGTCAACGCTGACTTGATAACAACTCAGATGGGATCAGGAGAAACGAGGTGGAGCGCGGCTGTCGTAGCAACGCGCCACAGCAATGGCTGGCGCTGTCTGAAGGGAAAAACGAACGGCGATAAATGCGGTGATAACCGCAATCGACCACGCGCTGGAGGTAATCGCGCCGCTGACCGCATTCGACAAAGTACACAGTGCGCACTCGGCGTCCTGCGACTGCGTGCTGTCGTGCCAGTGCGCGCCACTCGCGATCTGCCCTGCCAGAAACAACGCGAACACCAGCACCAGCCAGTACGGATGTCGCGCCGTGCGTATGCTGTTGCGGAGAGAGAAGTTGTTTTTGAGAGGCAGCGGAAACATGCAAAAAGGATATAACATAACATTTCCCGAGGCCACCCCAATCTGGTTGGACCGGCGATTGCCTCGGAAAATGCGTGCTAGTCGTCCCGGCTACTCAGCGCGTCGGCGCGGTACGAAAGACGATAAAGCGCAGGCAGAACCAACAGCGTCAATAGCGTCGAGCTGACGATTCCGCCAATCACTACGATCGCCAGCGGACGCTGCACCTCGCTGCCAATACCCGAGTTCAACGCCATCGGCACAAACCCGAGCGCCGCCACCAACGCGGTCATCAATACCGGCCGCAATCGCGTCGACGCGCCGTCAACGATGGCCTGTTCCAGCGCAACGCCTTGATGGCGCAAGCTGCGAATGAACGCGACCATCACCAAACCGTTGAGCACCGCCACGCCCGATAGTGCAATGAATCCAACCCCGGCGGATATCGACAGCGGAATGCCGCACAGCGCGAGCGCAAACACACCGCCCGTCATCGCCAATGGCACGCCGGAAAATACCAACAGCGCATCTTTGATCGAGCGGAAAGCCGCGTACAACAAACTCAAAATCAACAGCAGCGCCAACGGCACGACGATCTGCAATGTGCGCGTGGCCGAAATTAATTGCTCGAAAGTGCCACCGTAATCCACCCAATAACCCGCCGGTAATGCAACGCGATCACGAACTTGCTTTCGCACGGCATCGACAAAACCGCCGAGATCGCGGCCGCGCACGTTGGCGCTGATAACGACGCGGCGTTTGCCGTTTTCGCGATTGATCGCATTCGGGCCAGCCGCTATTTCGATATCGGCGACTTCGCGCAGCGGCACAAAACCGCCATCCGGCAACGCGATCGGTAATTCGTGCAGTGCTGGCATATCGTTGCGTCGCTGCTCCGGCAGCCGCACCACCAAATCGAAGCGGCGATCGCCTTCGAACACCTGCCCTGCCGTTTCACCGCCGAGCGCGATCGACAGCACGCGCTGCACATCCGCGACGTTCAACCCATAGCGATACAACACCTCGCGCTTCGGTTCGATCGTGAGCATCGGCAGGCCGGACATCTGCTCCAACTTCACATCCGCAGCGCCCGCGACATTGCGTAATACCGTTTCGATTTCGCCTCCCAGTTTTAACAATGTATCGAGATCGTCGCCGTACACTTTTACCGCCAGATCCGCGCGCACGCCGGAAATCAATTCGTTAAAGCGCATTTGAATCGGCTGTGTAAATTCATAGTTATTACCGGGCACGCGCTGTACCGCTGCCTCCATTTCCGCGACCAGCTGCATTTTCGATTTCGAGCGATCGGGCCACCCATCGCGCGGCTTCATGATGATGTAGGTATCGGCAACGCTCGGCGGCATTGGATCGGTGGCGATATCGGCGGTACCCAATTTCGAAAATACCTGCTCGACTTCCGGAAATTTTCGGATTTCATTTTCCAGTTGTCGCTGCATCGAAATCGCCTGATCCAAACCCGTGCCGGGAATACGCAGCGCATGCAATGCAATATCGCCTTCATCGAGATTAGGCAAAAATTCCGAGCCCATGCGCGTAGCAATCAATCCGGCGATAACTACCAGCACAGCCGCGGCCGCCACCATCGCCATGCGCATACGCAACGCAAATTGCAGCAGCGGTAGATACGCGCGACGCGCGCCCTCCATCACACGATTATTGTGTGGTGCAACGGAACCCGTAACGAACAAGGCAACCGCAGCGGGCACAAACGTGACCGACAGCAATAGTGCCGCTGTCAACGCCAGCGCCACCGTGAAGGCCATCGGATGAAACATTTTTCCTTCGACGCCGGTCAGCGTAAAAATCGGTAGATAAACAACGAGAATAATGAAGACGCCAAACAAACTTGGCCGTATCACTTCGCTGGTAGCTTCGAACACGGTGCGCAAGCGTTCATTACGCGCCAGCAAACGACCGCGTTCGCGTTGATCGATGCCTAAACGTCGCAAACAATTTTCAACGATGATTACTGCACCATCGACAATCAAACCGAAATCCAGCGCGCCGAGGCTCATTAAATTACCGCTGATGCGATTGCTCACCATGCCGGTAATCGTCATCAGCATCGCTAATGGAATAATCATCGCGGTAATCAACGCAGCGCGCAGATTACCGAGTAACGCGAACAAAACGGCGATCACCAATATCGCGCCTTCCCATAAATTTTTCTTCACCGTTGCGATCGCTTTATCGACCAGCACGGTTCGGTCATAAACGGCTTTCGCTTCAACGCCGCCAGGTAGCGACCGATTAATTTCCACGAGCTTATTCGCAACCCGCTGCGCCACCGCGCGGCTGTTTTCGCCGATCAACATGAACACGGTGCCAAGCACGACTTCTTCGCCATTCAATGTCGCCGCGCCGTTACGCAGTGCATGGCCAATCGATACGGCAGCGATATCACCGACAGTGATCGGAGCGCCGCCGGTTTCACGCAAAACGATGCACCGAATATCTTGCAAGTCGGCAACCTGTCCCGGCACGCGAATCAGATATTGCGAGCCGAAATGTTCGATATAACCCGCACCGACATTCGCGTTATTTTGTTGCAGCACCGCTACTACATCCGGCAATGTCAGCCCATAACTCAACAATTTGGCAGGATCGGGAGCCACGAGATATTGCCGCTCGTTGCCGCCAACGACATTAATCTCCGTAACACCCGGTACTTTTGCCAACTGCGGACGCACAATCCAATCGAGCACTGCTTTTAAATCGGCATCGGTGTAACGCGAGCCATCCGGCTGTCGTGCTTCTTTCGTCGCGCTTACGGTAAACATAAAAATTTCGCCGAGACCGGTCGAAATCGGTCCCATCGTCGGTTCGATGTCGGCGGGCAGTTTCGTTTTGACTTGCTGCAATCGTTCCGCGATTAATTGCCGCGCGAAATAAATGTCGGTGCCGTCGGCAAAAACCACCGTCACTTGCGAAAGACCGTAACGCGATATCGAGCGCGTATATTGCAAATGCGGTAAACCCGCCATCACGTTTTCGATCGGAAACGTCAGCCGCTGCTCGGTTTCCAATGGCGAATAACCCGGCGCCTCGGTATTGATCTGCACTTGCACATTGGTAATGTCCGGCACTGCATCGATCGGCAAACGAAAATAGTTGTAGATGCCGAGCACGGCGAGTGCGAAAACGATCAGCAATACCAGCCAACGCGCACGAATCGATAAAGCAATAACTTTTTCCAACATCACGGCGGCCTCAGTGATCGTGGCTTGCGCCGGATTTTTCGATATCGGCTTTGATCAGATAACTGTTGTCGGTCACATAGCGAGTACCAGCGTCGATACCGCCGATGACCTCGGTGTGTTCGCCATCGCTGACGCCTAGCTGCAACATCCGCACTTCATAGACATCGCCGACCTGCGCATAAACAACGGTGAAATCGCGAAACGTCTGTAGCGCGGAATTCGCCACCACCAGCGTCGCCATACGTGTATTGATCGTTACCTCGCCGCTGACATATAGCCCTGGCACCCACTGTTGTCCGGAGTTTTCCAGCCGCACGCGCACGAGTTGCGATTGGTGACGCGCGCTGTCATCGGCGCCGATGAAATCGATTTTTCCGGTATCGCGCGAATTGCTGTCCGCTGCGACAACTTCGACCTGCTGTCCGATTTTTATTTTTTGACGATCGCGCGCGAATAACACGAGCTCCGCCACGACGCGCGAATAATCGGCAACGGTAAACAGCGGCTCAGCGCCGGCCGTTTCGCCGACATTGGCGCGCCGTTCGATGAGCACTCCCGCGATCGGCGATGTAATCGAATAGGTTTGCAGACTCTCGTTACTTTCAACGATGGCGAGAACTTCGCCGGCTTTCACGGTATCGCCAATCTGTTTGTGAACTGCGCGAATGGGGCCGGCAAAACGCGCGCTTACCGCACGCACATACTGCGGATCGGGACGAATCGTGCCGTGCAATTTCAGCGTTTCGCGTAACGCACCCGATCCGGCAATTGCTGTTTTAATACCGGCACCGGCAGCCATCTCGGGGGCGATTTTGGTACGGCCTTCATACGATGCGTATGTCCACGCGTAACGTTTGCCTGCGTATTGCGCACTGACTTTTACATCGAACGAATGCGGCTCTTTCACCGTCATCGTGGATTTGAGATAAGCACTTTCACGCACGAACTCGAAGCGCTCGATTTTTCCGCCCAATCGCGTCAGCTCGATATCCACTTGCACCGCTGCGGGATCGATTGCCTTGCCCGCATCACTCGCGTAAAGATGAAACTCGGGAGGCACGCCTTGTTCGAAGATGGTGATCTCGATTGCGAATTTTCCATCGCGCAGCAAACGACCGCCGTGCGAGCCTTTTTCGATTTCGACATCCGCATGATCACCGTGCGAATGGGCATCGTTGACTTCTTTGCGGCCTTCGCCCGTATCGCATGCGATCAGTAATAGCGCCGCCACGATTACAAATAAATTTCTCATGATCCGTCTCTCAATGTTCTTTTCTTAATGGGATTTCGCGATCAGCGATTCGCCGGTAAGTCGTTCGATTTCGATCGCATAACGATGCGCTTCGGCGGATGCTTCGATCAGACGACGTTGCGCATCGAGCTGTTCGCGCTGCACCGCCACCCAATCGATGTATGAATAACGCCCACGCTGATATGCATATTCCGTTTGCTGCAAGATATTTTCGGTTTGCGGTAAAACCTGTTCGCGCAATGCATTAGCTTCGGTGATCGAGTGCAGTAACTCCTGATAAACCTCGAATAGTTGCGCCTGCGCGCGCAAAAAAGCCGCGCGTTCGTCGACGTTCACCTGTGCTTGGCGCGCAGTGGCTTCGGCCAGCGCTCCGCTATTGCGACTGCGGGTAAACAGCGGCATCGACGCCGAAATGACGAACGCGTGATCGTCGCTCGCCTGTAATTGCCGAACGCCGGCTCCGATTTGCATATTCGGTGTGCCGCGTGTTTCGGCAAGCCGCAACTCGGCATCGCGCAAACGCTGCTCATGCGCAAATCGCGTGAAATCCGGATTGGTTCTTAGCCGCGCCACCAGAGCGTTGAAATCGACGGGAGTGGGTAACCGAAATAAATCGGCAGCGACGGAATCGAAATCGGGCTCACCATCGCCCCATAACGCCGCGAGCTTGCGCCGCGACGACAACAATTCGTGCTCGGCATGCTCTTCATCGATTCGTGCACGCGTTAATGCAATTTGTGCACGATGCATTTCCACGCCGGGCGACTTAGCCGCATGCACGCGCGCTTCGACAGCGCGCAGTGTTTTTTCGGCCAGCACCGTTGCCTGCTGTGCAAGTGTGATCGCCTGTTGGTCGCCCGCAACGTGAATAAAACGCCGCGCAACCTCGGCCAAAATATCGAGCCGACGCGCCTCGGCTTCCACCGACAACATCGAATAACTCGCACGAGTAACCTCCATACGCGACGCACGTTTGTCGCCCAACTCCAACACCTGCGACAACATCAGCGTCGTTTCTGCGGAATCAGCGTCAGCAAAATTGCCGCTGCCCGCGAAGTTCTCGACCTGTAACGCAACCTCCGGGCTGGGTGAATAACCCGCCTGAGTAATGCGTGCAGCCGCCGACCGCAGCGAAAACATCGAACTTTGCAACTCAGGATTGTGCGCAATAGTCGCGGCGATAGCCTGCGTCAACGTCAAACCGCCGGGCTGTTCGGCAGTGGCTACCGCAGAATAAATGGCGAATAAAATGGCGAGGCAATAACCATTCAGCGCCGACACGCGACGAAATAAAAATCGATTCATCGAAATAACTCCCAAGGCATAACTCACGCAAATGCGTGACCGCTTTCGAATAAAAATGGGAGTTAACGAGGTGGTGCGCGGGGAGATGAACGCCTATAGCGCGGCGGTGAGTAAAAACCGATGGGCGCGGGAACGATTACTCGATGGGAAGAGAAACACAGTGCGATTAATAAGCCGATCCAGAAGGTAACCAGCGCAAAATTAAACGAAGCACCCACACCCTCTCGCGCTGCATTCGATGTCAGCAAATCGATTGATGCCTCGGCGGAGTGCTCACCGTTATCGTCGACATCAGCGCGAACTGCATGGCTGTGAACATGAATAACATCGTGTCCGGCATGTATGTCATTGGCGTGGGGAAGATGCGCATGCAGCGACAACCCCTGCACAGCGGCAAGGGCAACAATCAATGCGATACACACGACGATACGATTCATTGTCAGCACGCTACAAACCACAACGGCGAGTGTCAAGGCGTTAATCTGACAGCACGTGTGGTAACACTCAAAACCGATATAACCGCGCAATAAAAAAGGCGGTCAGCGCCGCCTTTTTGAAGCCGATATTTCTGTCAGTCGAATGTCATGCCAAGACGTTTGCCAATCACTTCGTACGATTCGACGACATTGCCGAGATCCTGACGGAATCGATCTTTGTCGAATTTCTCGCGTGTATCTTTATCCCAAACGCGGCAGCCATCGGGTGAAAACTCATCGCCGAGCATCAACTCAACATTGCCGTTTTTATCCTGAAAAAGGCCGAATTCGAGTTTGTAATCGACCAGCAGCATGTTGCCGCTCAGAAACAGCGGCTTCAGCACCGAATTGATTTTGAAGGTCAGTTCTTTCATTCGATCGATCTGTTGCTGGGTTGCCCAGCCGAACGAAAGAATGTGGTAATCGTTACAGATCGGGTCGCCGAGCGCGTCGCTTTTCAAAAAGAATTCGAATGTCGGCGGATTGAGTTCGAGGCCTTCCTGCAAACCGTAACGGCGACAAATCGAACCGGCGGCGAAATTGCGCACGACACATTCGAGCGGCAACATTTGCAAGCGCTTCACCAACGCTTCGTTGTCCGACAGCACTTTTTCAAAATGACATGGAATGCCGGCATCCATCAGCTTTTGCATGATGAAGGCATTGAATTTGTTGTTCACCATACCTTTGCGTTCAAGCTGCGCTTTCTTTTTGCCGTCAAACGCCGAGGTGTCATTGCGAAACACCATGACATAACGATCTGCATCGTCGGTGCTGAAAACCGATTTAGCTTTGCCGATGTACAACTCTTCGCGTTTTTCCATATCACTGTCGCTCATTGATTCGCAGCTTTCGCCGCTGAGTTAATTCGTTAGAATTTCCAACCTGAAGCGCCGCCGTTTACGTTAGGCGATTCTTGATTCGGTTTAACAGCTCGTCCTGGATCGGTGTGGGCAGCGGCTTCGCATCCTGCCGTTGCACATCGATACGCACTGCTTTATCGCCGCCGGCTTCGTTCTGCATGCGCACGATATAGATAACGTTTTTATGGACCTTATCTTCGTCGCTATTGAACATCCACGACCAGAAACGCCCCCACCAGCCTTTCTTTTCTTCCTCATCCTGCGGCGGCGTATAACGCACCCAATATTCGCCGGTGCTGCGATTGCTGTCTTCGACGGTGAAGCCGCCTTTAGGCAATGCCGTGCTTAACGAGGCCCATGCGCGCTCGAACGGCAACTCGAGCCGCAGATACGCATTGACGCCGGCTTCTTTACTCAAAAACACCTTGCCCTTCGAGTCCAGGCCGCGCTGCGCCAGCATCGAAACTGCACCGGTGCTGCCGTTATCGGCGATGAATTGCGCAACGGCTTTCACCATTTCGGCCTCGCGCGCGGGGTCGGATGATGTCGCCGGCCAGTTGTCGCCAGTGCGCGCATCGGCCTGCAATACGTAAATTTCCGATGAGTTACGCTGCACACCCTGCTCGATCCGGAAGCGATAGCGCTCGCGCTGCGTTCCGTCGGTTTTCGGTTGCAGCCAGTTGGATTCAAGTACACCGCGCGCAGCATCGGCGCGCGCTACCTGCAACTGATTGGTATTCAAAAATTGCCGCACGCGCGGCCAGACTTCGCCAGGGCCCGCTTCCACCAGAATCCAGGTAGTCGCGTCCAGTGTTTGAATTTTGACTTGCTCGGCTTCGGGATTCCCTTCGAGCGGCTCCGGCAGCGGCACCTCGAACTTGCCTTCGAGCGGCGCGGAGTACGCAATTGTCGGAATCGCAAAATCCTGGTCGCTCTGCGCCTTGCTCAAACCGGGAGGGACTTCCATCGGCCTTTCAACCTGCGCGCGTCGATAATCGTCGCCGCGATCGCGGAAAATCCCTTTATCTCCCACCAGCCAGCCACAGCCGCTAACGGTTAGCGACGCAGCGGTCATGGTCGCCAGCACAATTATTTTTTTCATCAATGAGTCAACTGCAAGTTGTTGGCGGATTTACGCGTGAGGATTACAAACCGGCGCTACGCATTGCATCGCGCACCACGGTTTTGAAGCCATCGCTAAGCGGTGTGAGCGGCAGGCGAATGCCGCTACCGATCTTGCCGAGCTCGGCCACTGCCCATTTGACCGGAATCGGATTCGCTTCGACGAATAGCTTGTCGTGCAGCGCCAGCAGGCGCGCGTTCAAATCGCGGGCGGTCGCGGCATCGCCACGCAAGGCGGCAGCGCACATCTGCGACATCAGTTTCGGCGCGACGTTCGCGGTCACCGAAATATCGCCTTTGGCTCCGGCCAGCATCAGATCGAGCGCGGTGGCATCGTCGCCGGAATAAACGGCGAACTGGTCTCCGCACATCCGGATCAATTCGATGCCGCGCGGTACATCGCCGGTCGCATCCTTGATGCCGATGATATTGTCGACGCCAACCAAACGCGCGACGGTCTCGTTGCGCATGTCGCAACCGGTACGGCCCGGCACGTTATAAAGAATCTGGGGAATGGCCACCGCTTCGGCGATGGCTTTGAAATGCAGGTACAAGCCTTCCTGCGTCGGCTTGTTGTAGTAAGGCGTCACGAGCAGACAGGCATCGGCGCCCATTTCTTTGGCAGCAGCGGTGAGCTCGATCGCTTCGCGCGTGCAGTTGGCGCCGGTACCGGCGATCACCGGAATGCGGCCGCGGACGGTTTCGACCACGCGCTTGATCACCGCGCAATGTTCGTCGACGGTCAGCGTCGCCGATTCGCCGGTGGTGCCGACCGCTACCAATGCGTTCGTGCCTTCGGCGATATGCCACTCCACGAGATTGTCGAGCGCAGGCCAATCGACGGCGCCAGTTGCCGTCATGGGCGTGACCATTGCGACAATACTGCCAGCAATCATGCAGAGTCTCCGAACGCGGAAAAGGCGCTATGGTACTGGCGGCCCCCAGTCAGCACAAGCGCGGCCCCGGAGATAAACCGCGCCAAACGAAGCACAGGAAGAGACGAGTAAACGGGATTATTCCGTCAATCGCAGCTTGTGCAGAATCGCGCTCAGGGCGCGCTCCATGAAGCTGCGTTTCTCCGGCTGAACGATGCGAATGGTACCTGCGTGCAGACCGCGCACGAGGTTGGGCAATGTTTCGACCAGCTGCTTGATACCCGCTTGGTTGACGAACATATAGTGCGCGCTGACGCGACTGTACCAAGCGAGCTTGAACAACTGCGTTCTCTGGCCAGGACGATCGAACTCGAACAAGGTGCCAAATTCCAGTTTCGTACGAACCATATCGACCAGCTCCTGCTCGGCAGGTGAAAACTGCTCCGGCAGCGCGACGGCATCTACTGGCGCCGGCTGCGACGTCGAGGCAGATTGAGGTTTTGAGACAACCACCGGTCGTCCCAGAAATGCCTGCTCCTGCGCCGCGCGCAACGCCGTCAGCAGTTGTTCCCCGGCTTCGTTGTCGTAGCCGATCGTGCGCAAACCTTCCGCAATCGATTGTTCAAGCTGGCTTTGGTAGCGCTGGAACTCATCGTCGCTGCGCCCGTCGTTGTCGCGCACGCTCCACAGCACGCCATCGACCACTTTCAACGCCGCTTTCCACGACAGACTATTCTCGCCGTTACGTAAGTAATTGAACGCGAGGAAATCAGTCCAGGGCTTCTGTAGCAATTGCTCGATGGCTTCCGGTACCGCAAACCCTTTCATTCGCTCCGAAATTTCACGCGCCGCGCGATCCTTGGCAACGCTGAGACGTTCGATGCCTTCCTGCGCCGAACGGTTACGCTTCTCGACCATTCGTGCGCGCTTATCGAGGCTCTCGCGAAAACGAGCGAAATCCTCCAACAGACGATCGAACAGACTGATGTCATCGACAAATCCGCGCAGCACGGTTTCAACCACGCTCTTCAGCTTCGGTAGCACCGTTCGCTCTTTTTCATCGGTTACCCAGCGTGCGCCCGTTTCCGCCATCTGATTCAGCAGCAACCGTGCGGCATGTTGGCGGTTTTCGAGGAAGGTAGCATCGAGCAACGCCAGTTTCAGATACGGCGTATGCAAATGGCTGAGTAGCGATTTCACAATGTCGGGGATTTTCGGATCGTCGAGCAT
>CAMLJR010000005.1 GCA_946480345.1 uncultured Spongiibacteraceae bacterium | reverse complement strand
GTCCTGCACTCGGGTCAGGAACAACTGTCGCGTCATTTCGCGACGAAGAACATCGACAAATTCGCCGAAACGCCGCATGAATTCGGCGCCGGCAACGTCCCGGTATTGACCGATTACAGCGCGCGTTTCGAATGCGAGATCGAGCATCGTTATGCGGGTGGCGATCACATCATTCTGGTCGGCCGCATTGTCGCGTTCGACAACCTCAACAAAGATCCGCTGATTTTTTTCAAGGGCCAATACAAACAATTGGCGGCGGTGTAATCGCCAACCGTTCGCGATGCGGACAGCATCGTTTTTACTTTCGTCGCAACTGCATTACGCAACCACTAAATCAATAAAGCGTTCGGAGAATTCTTATGACCAGTGCCATCCCTACTCCGCAAGAAGTCGTTCAGAAAACCCGCGCATTGCAGCCGGCGTTGCGCGAGCGCGCACGTCAAGCGCAGATCGATCGTAAAATTTCCGATGAAACCGTGCGCGAAATGCAGAACGCCGGATTGTTCCGCGTATTGCAACCAAAACGCTGGGGCGGTTATGAGATGGACCCGCAGGTTTTCTTCGATGTGCAATTCGCGCTCGCCGAAGCGTGCATGTCGACCGCGTGGATTTACGGCGTGATCGCCGTGCACAACTGGCAGATCGCACTGTTCGATTTGAAAGCGCAGGAAGACGTTTGGAAAGACGACACCAATGTGCGAATTGCATCGTCGTATATGCCGGTCGGCAAAGTCGAACATGTCGATGGCGGTTTCAAATTCAGCGGGCGCTGGTCGTTCTCCAGCGGTTGCGATCACTGCGATTGGGTATTCCTCGGCGGCGTGGTACCTCCCACCGCGGATAACCCGAATCCCGATTACCGCACTTTCCTCGTGCCGCGCAAAGATTTCGAAATCGTCGACACCTGGTTCACCTTCGGTCTGCAGGGCACCGGTTCGAAAGATATCGTCGTCAAAGATGCGTTCGTGCCCGAGTATCGCACGCTGAGTTCGATCGCGAGCTTCAAAGGCGAAAACCCCGGCCCGGACAGCCATACGATTCCGCTCTACAAAATTCCGTTCGGCCAGATTTTCCCGCGCGCGGTGTCGGCTGGCGCAATCGGCGCATTGCAGGGCGCGTTGCATGCATACCGCGATGTCGCGTCGAAGCGCATCGGCAGCAACAGCGGCTCGAAAACCGCGGAAGATCCGCACGCGCAAATGGCAGCCGCCAACGCGCAAGCCACCGTCGACAAGCTTTATTTGAAACTGACGGCGAATTTCGATCGCCTGATGGCCGATGCGCGTCGCGGCGAGCCGACCGATTTGAACACGCGGATTCAATATCGCTTCGAATCGGCAGCGGTGCCGGAAGAATGTCTTAACGCTGCGCTCGAATTGCAGAAAATGTGCGGTGGCCGCGCGATCTTTATCGACTCGCCGTTGCAACGCTTCGTGCTCGATATTCTCGCCGGCCGCGCGCATGTGGCAAACAACCCCTACACCTTCGGCAAAAACTACGGCGGCGTACAACTCGGCCTGAACAGCACGGACGTGTTCCTGTGATTCACCCTGCTGCGAACGGTGCACCGATCGCGGTCGTTACCGGTGCCAGTCGTGGCGCCGGCAAAGGCATCGCGCTCGCACTCGGCAGCAAAGGCTATGTGGTTTACGTCACCGG
Organism: uncultured Spongiibacteraceae bacterium; assembly: GCA_946480345.1. Next base: position 35,503 of record CAMLJR010000005.1, on the reverse strand, counting down.
CCGCACGCGCAACGACGGCAATGCCGCGCTGCCGGGCACTATCGACAGCACCGCCGCTGAAGTCACGCGGAGCGGCGGCAAAGGCATAGCCGTGGCCTGCGATTGCGCCGATCAGCAACAGATCGCCGCGTTGTTTCAGCAAATCGAACGCGAGCACGGGCGCCTCGATGTGCTCGTCAACAATGCCGCATCGATTCACGACGACTTGATCAAGCCGGGTCCGTTCTGGCAGAAGTCCGCAGAGCTCGTCGATATTCTCGATGTCGGCTTGCGTTCGAGTTATCTCGCGAGTTTTTACGCAGCGCCGCTGCTGGTTAAAAACGGTCGCGGACTGATCGTGAACACATCGTCGTTCGGCGCACGCTGCTATATGCACGGCGCTGCGTATGGCGCGCAAAAAGCCGGCCACGACAAAATGGCGCACGACATGGCGCACGATTTCAAACCGTTCAATGTCGCAGCCGTGTCGCTCTGGATGGGCATGCTGCGCACCGAACGCACCGAGCGCGTGATCGAAGCCGAGCCGGAAAAATATGCCGAACTCGCGCAGATGATGGAATCGCCGCAATTGACCGGCCTAGTGATCGACGCGTTGTATCGCGATCCCAAGCTGTTGGAAAAATCGGGCTTGACGCTAATCGGCGCGGAAGAAGCGCTGCATTACGGCATCTTAGACATTAATGGTTCGCAACCGCCGTCGCATCGACCGATGCTCGGCGATCCGATCAACTGGAGCGCGGCGGTCGTCGAATAGTTCGCGCCGCGCTCGACATTTTCTACAAGGGTAATGGCGATGAGCAAACTTCTTCCCGAAGGAAAGTACGTCGATCTGAGCAATGGTCTGCGCATGCATTACCACGATCTGGGCAGCGGCGTGCCAGTGCTGTTTCTGCAAGGCAGCGGCAGCGGCGCGAGCGGCTGGTCGAATTTTCAATACAACGTGCCGGCCTTCGTCGAAGCCGGTTATCGCGCGCTGGTAATCGATCTCCCCGGTTACGGTTACACGAGCAAACCGACCGACGCGATTTACACGCTCGATTATTTCGTCGAATACGTAAATGAATTTCTCGAAAAAATCGGCGTGGACAAAATCGTTCCGCTCGGCAATTCCCTCGGTGGTGCCATCGCGCTCGGCTTCACGCTGAAATATCCGCAGAAAGTATCGCAGCTGATTCTGATGTCGCCGGGCGGCATCGAAGACACGCCTGAATATTTCAAGATGCCGGGCATGGCGATCATGAAAGAAGTGTTTTTAAGCGCGGAAAAAACCCGCGGCACACTGGCGAATTTCATTCAGAAAGCGCTCGTGCATGATCCCGCCGTGGCCAATGACGAGTTGATCGATCAGCGTTGGGAAATATTCCAACTGCAAAACGATCAGGTCATTAAAACCATGCAAGTGCCGAACATGACCGAACGTCTCGGCGAAATTAACGCGCCGACGCTGGTATTGTGGGGCATTAACGACAAGCTGATGCCGGACACCGGCGTGATGACATTGGCGCGGGGCCTGAAAGATTTTGAAATGAGCGTGATTTCGAATTGCGGCCACTGGTACATGATCGAACATCCGGAATTGTTCAATCGCACCTGCATCAATTTTTTGAACGACAAGAGCGGACATTAATTCATGGCGTTATCTAACACTCAAATCGAGGCGCTCGGGCTCGAGCTGTACACAGCGTTGCGCGAATGCCGCACGCTGACCGCTTTCACCGATCGTAACATCGGTATTGAGATCACCGACTCGTATCACATCTCGAAACACATGGTGCAATTGCGCCTCGACCGCGACGGCGAAAAAATCGTCGGCAAAAAAATCGGCGTGACCTCGGATGCGGTGCAAAAAATGCTCGGCGTCTATCAACCCGATTTCGGTTTTCTCACCGATGCAATGGCGTTTGGCGACAACGCGAAAATCAAAGTGCCGGGACAATTGATTCAACCGCGCGCCGAAGGCGAAATTGCGTTTCGCTTGAAGAAAGATTTGCGCGGGCCCGGCGTCACCGCCGAGCAGGTGCTCGACGCGACCGAATGCATCATTCCCTGTTTCGAAATTGTCGATTCGCGTATCCACGATTGGAAAATCAAAATTCAGGATACGGTTGCCGACAATGCGTCGTGCGGTGTTTACGTGCTCGGCAATCAAGAGCTCGACCCGCGCGATTTCGATTTGCCGAATCTGGAAATCGATGTGTTCAAGAACGGCACGAAAATCAGCAGCGGCAAAGGCTCTGCAGTGCAAGGCAATCCGCTCACTGCAGTGGCGTGGCTCGCCAATACGCTCGGCGAATTCGGTATTCCGTTCCTCGCCGGCGAAATTATTCTGTCGGGCTCGCTGGTGCCGCTCGAACCGGTCAAGGCCGGCGATACAATGCATCTCGACCTAAAAGACGCGCGCGGCGTTAAACTCGGCTCCGCGACCTGCTCCTTCACCAATTGATTCGACGTAAAGGGTTTTCGTTATGAGCAAAAAATTACGTGCGGCCATCATCGGCCCCGGCAACATCGGCACCGATTTGCTGATGAAAGCAATGCGCAGCGAATGGATCGAACCGGTATGGATGGTCGGTGTCGAGGATTCGCCCGGTATCCAGCGTGCACGCGGCTTCGGCATGAAAGTCACCACCGACGGCGTCGATGGTCTGGTGCCGCACATCAAGGCCGACAATATCCAGATCGCGTTCGATGCGACGTCCGCCTACGTGCATGCGGAAAACTCGCGTAAGGTCACCGAACTCGGCGTGATGATGATCGATCTCACCCCTGCCGCGATCGGCCCGTTCTGCATTCCGCCGGTCAACCTTGAAGCGTTGCTTGCCGAAGGCATGAAATCGAACGTCAACATGGTGACGTGTGGCGGCCAGGCGACGATTCCGATGGTCGCCGCGGTATCGCGCGTACAGCCGGTGAAATACGCTGAAATCGTCGCGACCGTCGCATCGAAATCCGCCGGCCCGGGCACGCGTAAAAATATCGACGAATTCACCCGCACCACCGCCGGCGCCATCGAACAGGTCGGCGGCGCGAAACAAGGCAAAGCGATCATTATCATCAACCCGGCCGAGCCGCCGTTGATCATGCGCGACACGATTCACTGCCTGACCGAAGGCGAGCCGCAGCAGGACAAAATCACCGAATCGATTCACGCGATGATCAAGGAAGTGCAGAAATACGTGCCGGGCTATCGCCTGAAAACCGGCCCGATTTTCGACGGCAACCGCGTGACGGTATCGATGGAAGTTGAAGGTCTCGGCGATTTCCTGCCGAAATATTCCGGCAACCTCGACATCATGACCGCCGCTGCATTGCGCACTGCCGAGCTGTATGCCGAGCTGATGCAGAAAAACGCCGCCTGAGACCGACCGAATTTTTAGAAGGTAATCATCATGAATCTGAAAGGTAAAAAAGTTTTATTGCACGACATGTGTCTGCGCGACGGCATGCATCCGAAGCAACACAAAATCAGCGTCGATCAGATGGTCAATATCGCCAGCGGTCTCGATCAGGCCGGCGTACCGTTGATCGAAGTCACACACGGCGACGGCCTCGGCGGCGCATCGGTGAACTACGGTTTTCCCGCGCATAGCGATGAAGAATATCTGCGCGCGGTAACCAAGCACGTCAAGAACGCAAAAATCTCCGCACTGCTATTGCCGGGTATCGGCACCGTCGATCATCTGCGCATGGCCGCCGATTGCGGCGTGAAATGTATTCGCGTTGCAACGCATTGCACCGAAGCCGACGTGTCCGAACAGCACATCGCGCTGTCGCGCAAACTCGGCCTCGACACCGTTGGCTTCCTGATGATGGCGCACATGATCACGCCGGAAGAAATTCTTGCGCAGGCGAAGCTGATGGAGTCATACGGCGCGAATTGCATTTACGCGACCGACTCGGCCGGCTATATGCTGCCCGACGATGTCGTTGCACGTATCGGTTTGCTGCGTGCGGAATTGAATCCCGAAACCGAAATCGGTTTCCACGGCCATCACAATATGGCGATGGGCGTTGCAAATTCGCTGGCTGCTGTTGAAGCCGGTGCCACACGCATCGACGGTTCCGCCGCAGGCCTCGGCGCCGGTGCAGGCAACACCCCGCTCGAAGTATTCGCGGCAGTATTCGAACGCATGGGCGGCGACATGCACGGCGTCGATATTTTCAAACTGATCGACGTTGCCGAAGACCGCGTCGTGCCGATGATGGAACACCCCGTTCGCATCAGCCGCGAAGCGCTCGTGCTCGGTTATGCCGGCGCGTACTCATCGTTCCTGCTGTTTGCAAAACGCGCCGGCAAAAAATACGGCGTACCGGCGCATGAAATCCTGCTCGAAATGGCAGCGCGCAGAACCGTCGGTGGTCAGGAAGATTTGATCGAAGAAATTGCGATGGAAATGAAAGCCAAGAAAGCGGGTTGATTCCTGGCTCAATGCAACAAATAAAAATGCCGGCTTCTTGCCGGCATTTTTATTTGTGAAGTTCGAACTCTTTCATGTGGCTTTACGAAACATCGCGCACGATATCGAATTTATCTCCCGTTACCGATCAGACCGAACGCAAAAAAAGCCGGAGCTTACTCCGGCCAATAGGACATTAGGGAGAGACTGGAAGGATCGCGAAATACCGCGAACTTCCAGCAACATATTATGGAAATTCCATCGCCGAATTCTATGAGACCTAGGGCTTAGACCTAGGTCTTATCCACTTATTGGCATTCAGCCACCGGCAATGCGCAAGCTATCGCATCAAGCAAAACCTGCTCGTCCAGCGGCTTGTGCAAATACGCGTCAGCGCCCGCCCCTAAACAAGCTTCGCGCATGGCACTGCCATCGTGTGCCGTAATCATGATTACCGGAAATGTTGCGCCTATTCGTCGCAAATAAGTCAATAATTCCAAACCGTTTATACCTGGCATTTGCAAATCAAGCACAATGCAATCGGGCGGATCCACGTGCCATTGCGATAAAAATTCCTTTCCGGACGCATAGGCAGTGGCGTGTATGCCTAATGAATACATGAGTCGAAGCAATGCGCGACGAATAGGTTCTTCGTCATCGATGATTGCAATTGAATAAACGGGATTGGACATAAGCCTTGTATATCGAGGTTGCTTAGAAATTTAAATTAGACCTTGGTCTTAACGCACAGCAAATCGCATGGCATCGATTTATCTCAGCCAAATAATTTAGACGCCATTCGGACCAGCTCAGCCAAACTTCTCGCTTCCATTTTCTGCATGACACTGGCGCGTTGCACTTTAATGGTTTTCTCAGCAGTTCCCAGATTGGAGGCAATCTGCTTGTTCAGAAAACCACTCACCACGCCTTGGAAAACCTGTTTTTCCCGCGGCGTCAAACTACTGAAGCGAGCGTTCAAGACATCGAATTCATCGCGTTTACCGCGTATCTCTTCTGCCTTACTAAGAGCGGCATTCAACGCGGAAAACAGCGAATCTTCATCGATAGGTTTGGTTAAAAAATCGATGGCTCCATCTTTCATTGCATTAACGCTCGCGGCAATGTCGCCGTGACCGCTAATAAAAATGATTGGGCAATGATGCTCTTGTCTATTCAACGCCCGCTGCAATTCAATTCCATTGATTTCGGGCATTTCGAGGTCCATCAGAATGCAATCAATATCACGCAATTTTTCTCGGTCGAGTACATCGCGCGGCGATTGCATTTCTCGCGCATCGTAACCAGCGCTATTCAACAATCTTTTTAATGCGCACACGACGGAAGGCTCATCGTCGACAATCATTACTTTGGCTGCAGCGGACATGACGTTACCCCCAGATAAACGGTTGCAACTCTATCGCTCAATGTTCTGATGCGGTTGCTACCGGTAATGTAAAGCTAAACGTGGCACCACCCTCTCGATTATTCTTGGCCCATAACCAACCACCATGAGCTTCGATAATTGAGCGGCACAGCGCCAAACCTAAACCAAGGCCGTGCGCCTTGGATGTAACAAAAGGCTCGAAGATGGATTCGAGTTTATTTTCAGCGACTCCGTGGCCTTGATCGCTGACGCTAACACGCAGAGTTGCATCATCGTGCCACGTTGTTGCGATACGAATGTGGCGCCGGCTGGGATCGACATGCTGCATCGCATCGCACGCATTAATAATTAGATTGAGTAGCACTTGCTGGACTTGGATTGAATCTGCAACCACCGCCGGCAAACCGGTCTGCAAATATATTTTCACGACCACGTTACGCGCGATTAGATCACTGTTCTCCAATGCGATGACCTTTGGAATTACCGCGTTGATATCGATCGGCCTGGGATTGACCTCACCTTTTTTGAGCAGATCGCGCATGCGCTGAATGATTTCCCCAGCCCGTTTATTTTCGGAAATAATGTCATTCAAAATCTCGGAAATGGGCGTCGGCTCGGGGAATTGTTCCTGGTAAATACGTCGTGCGGCTTGCGCGTTACTGAGTATGGCGGTCAATGGCTGATTCAACTCATGTGCAATCGTGCCGGAAATTTCGCCGAGCATTGCGACCCGCCCCAAATGCGCCAGCTCGTCGCGCTGACGCTGAATTTTCACCGCTTCTTTCTTTTGGCGATCGATATCAGTGCTGATACCTAATATTTTCGAGGATTTGCTTTGCGCATCTTTAAATACACAACCGCGCACTGAGAACCATCGATATTCGCCGTTTTCGCGTAACAGACGAACCTCCGATTCAAATGACGAACCCGAAGCAACTGCCGCTTCAAGCGTTTCCGAATGCTTCCGTTGATCGTCCGGATGCACATATTTATTTGAAGCCATCTTCGTTGTGCTTGTGTAAGGATAAGTAGCTCCGTCACCAACGCTAGCGCCGTTCCATTGCACCCGATCGGACTTCTGATCCCAACTCCATGTAACCATCCCTCCCGCTTCAAGCGCCAAACTCAACTGCTGCTTGCGATTTATTGCCGATGTTTCAGCTTCTTTCCACTCCGCAATGACCGCAGCCAGCAGCAACAGCGGCGCTCCAGCAAACAAAATGAAAAACTGAATGGCCAACACGTTTTCCAAGACGCTTCCAACCGTAAACGGGCCTTGCCAATGGTGAGCACCCCAGATTGCGAATATCACCACGGCCAAATTAACTTGCGCGAAAAACCCCGGCTGGAAGCGAATAACGCTCCAGATCATCAGAGGGAATAATGAAAACAACGTCGCGTAATGATGAATATGGCTCAGATCACCAATAACGAAACCAGCGCTAATTACCGCAGCCAGACAAATAGTTAGCGCAACTGCCTCGATTTTTCTGCTCAACGCCCCTGCGGTAGTATCAAATAATTTTTGCTGTACGACAGCAATGATGGCTGGAACCAGCACCATTGCTGCCACTGAATTCGATAACAACCGATTCAGCCATAACCGCCAAAAATCGCCCCCGCCTACCCCAAGCAGCATCACAGCCCCTATATCGAGAAACGACGTAAAAAACGGAGCCACGACCACACCGAATATCAAAAATAAACTGGTGTCCCTCAACTTTTCGAATGCAACAGATTGGGTGTATCGACGTATAGCAGCGGCACCAATCAATGCCTCCGTAATATTTGTCATGAACCAGCAAAACGACATATAAAGCGAAACACCATCGCTCAATTGCATCAGTAAGTGTGCTGGAAAAATCAGCAATAAAATAAATGGCCACAGCGCAGTGGGCATCAATAAGAGTGACGCCATCAAAATTGCATTGGGAGGCCACAATGTCGAAATAGGTTCGGCGCCAACAGTGAATAGGAAACCGATTTTGGTCCCTACACAGTACGCAGCGACAATGACAATACAAAGAAATAAATGATTTTTAGAATATGAAAATAATAATTTTCTTCGCACATGGTCAACTATGTGCCATCGCTTAATAGTCGGTGATGCCTGCACCCTAGATTCCATTAAGCTGTCTCGGAATTTCAGAATATTTAGAATTATTTAAAAATACATAATAGACCTTTTTATATCTATCGCTATATTTTTTGATGATTAAACGGAGTCGGCTGATTCATTCTTAAATGCTCCCTATTTAAAAAGTTGAAAGCGCTCATTGGCGGTCGAACAAACTTTCTAATTTACGAACATCTTTCGCTAATGTACGAAACACCTTTCGATAAGTGTTTAAGTACGATCATCGATATTGAAAATTGTCTTTGGAGCTCAAAAAAAAAGCCGGGATAAACCCGGCAAGTAGGCCAATAACCGCTGTCGCCCAAACGCGGCTATGGCACAGGAGCTGAACCTCGACTACATCGGTAGCTATCAACGCAATGCCAGATTGACGACTTTTGAAATGGGTTTCCATGAGACCAAAGCCTTAGACGGTAAGATTTCCCTACATCAAATCCGTTAGCAGAAACCCGACACCGATACGCTCTATGCGATGGTTGTAATCGATCAGGCTTTCGCCGTAACCGTTGAAATATTGTGCATAACCTCGCAATCGTCCCCATAGAGGAAAACTCACGCCCAGTTCTATGGCCCCGAAATTATCGCTGCGCAGGTTATTGCGCAGCAGCGTGCTGAACTCGAACTGCCGGTATTTAACCGCGCCGGTCAACTCGAAATAGCCTAGATAGCGTTCGATATCCGGATTGTCGTCACCGTCTGCATCAGTAGGCGAATCTTTTTCGTCCTCCGGGATGCGGTACCACGGCTTTAACGTCACTAGATAATTATCCTTGGCGTAAAAGAACTTCATGTAGGCTCGATTCCAACTGCGACTGAGCAGCTGAGTACGACCGTTAGATTCATGCTCGACGCCAAACCGCAACGCCATGTCCGATTCGTTCGGACCCGTCGCCGAGGACTGCTGGTTAAATAGCAGCGGCATCGTATAAAAAAGGTCCGGGTTGTAATTGGTTTCGCGGAAAGGCGCCGACAGCTCGTCGTTATAAACCTGCCAGAACGATTTCAACGTGAAACCAAAATGTAGCGCATCGCCATCAATGAGCAGTGATTTTTGATTCAGCGGAAACTTGAAGCTGATTTGAAATTTTGCTTCTTGATTATCTGCCAGCTCCTCGTCACCGGTGACGTTATAAATCGAGTTCTGCTCGTCGACATAGGTATAAGGAAGAATATAGTTCTGCTTGTATGCAGTCAGTACATGCGGTGACCACTGCGTACTGCGTTCCTCTATCAAACGTTGACGTGCGGCAGATAGAGGCACCGATTTAGCGGGTTCAGAAGAAGTTATTGTTCCGTCATTTGTCGCCGGCGACGAATCGCTTCGCGCGTTGCAATGTGCCCGCATCTGATCGGCAGTTACGCTGCCGGCTGCTTTTTCCATTTGCTCAAGCAGGCAATCGCGCAATGCATCCGCCGAAGCGAGCGGCGATAGAGGCAGCAGCCAAATCGCGAAAGCGATCCGGCTGCCGTTACGGCTAACGCAGCAATTCATCACTCTACCGGGCACTGCAATCGGTACGGCGAATCACTACGCGTCGATTGAGCCCTCTACCCTCCTCAGTGTTGTTATCCGCGATCGGATCGGCTTCGCCATGACCCTGCACACCCATACGCGAACCGACTGCGACACCCTTACTTTGCAGATAATCTGCGACGGCCTGAGCACGACGCTCGGACAATTTCTGGTTGTACTCGGGTTTGCCAGTGGTATCCGTGTAGCCATCGACGTGTCCGGTGACAAAATTCAATTTCGGATTCACCAGCACCTTCGCCAGCTTGTCGAGCTCATCCTTGTCTGCGTCGGTCAGTTCCGCGGAATCGAATGCAAAATTCGTCGTCAGCGTGTAATCGCAATCGCAGCCTGCCGGTCCCACTCGTTTGCCGGGCGGCGTGCTCGGGCATTGGTCGGTGTTATCGCAAACCCCGTCGTTATCCGTATCGGAACATTTGGCTGCGGGCATCGGCAGCGGTTCTTTTTGCGCGACCACAGGCGCGGGCTTTTCGCGTACCGGGAAAGTCCAGCCGAAACCGATGAACGGCCCGCTGAAGCTGCCTTCGAACGAACGGTAATCCGTATTGTATTTATGGCCGGAGTTGACATCGTAGTAGAGCCGTTTGTAACCGAAGCGCAATGCAAAATAATCTGTCGCTTTAAATTGGAATTGCGGCATCAACTCGTAAGTCGTATCCGAATCGCCACCGAGTCCGACAGATAGTGTCGGATTGAAACGCCACCGTTCCGAAATCTGCCACGACGGTCGCAACATCAGTAAAGGATCGGTGACATCGGTATCGCGACTCAATTTTTCGCCGCCGCCTTCCAGTTCCAGATCGAGATTGGTGTTGCGTACACCGAGCAGTACATCGAGGGTGCCATCCTCGCCCCAGGTATCGAAGCGCCATCCGAGACCCGCCGTAGCGATGGTCACATCGGTGTTGCTTTTAATCTTTGTGCCTGAAGGCACGAGGACACCGTTCTTTGTTTCGGCATCGTCGCTCAGCTCGAGATAATCCAGATCCATATAGAGCACCAGCCGGTTGTAGCTGATCACAGCCATGCCCATAAATCCGTTATCGAGATTTTCCCAGAGATCGTTGTCGATATCGGCTTTCTGCTGACCGACAGTCAAGTCGCCATCGACATTCGCGCCCCATATATAAGGTGTTAGCTCAAACTGCCACCCCTTCTGTTCAGATGCATGGGCCATCCCCATCAGCCCTAACGTTACCGCAGCACATAACGCAGCTTTCTTGGCCATAGTGTTCTCCTCGTCGATTTCTCTTTTTGAAAAAATACGGCTGCTCGTGATCGTTACCAAAAAAGCCGATGAAATTGATACTAGTAATCGCCACCGCGAGCAGCTATTGGACCTTGGGCCTATGGCAGCACCAGCTGCGGGTACGCATGATCTGCGTTCGCCTGCACGAGCAATGACAAATGACGAAAAATCAACTGTGGGAAAAAGCCGCGGTACTTATTGCGATAGGCGCTTTGCTTTTCGGCTGCATACTGATCATTGCGCCATTTGCGACAGCGTTGTTGTGGGCAGCGATCATGTCGTTTACGACGTGGGGCGTATTCGTAAAGCTCAGTAAACGTTTGGGCGACCACCATGTTATCGCCGCGCTGTTGCTGGTCGGCTTGATGCTGGTCGTGATCGTGCTACCCCTCATTTATGCGCTGCTCACATTTGCCGCACAACTCAATACGTTTTATCTGCATGTCACTGCGTTAATGCAAAACGGTATTCCCGACTTACCCGAATGGATTACACGTCTCCCATTGATAGGGCATCGCCTGGAAACCTCGTGGAATGCATTTGCTGCCGGCGATCCGGAAATCAGAGAGCGCGTTCGCGAATTATTATTGCGTGCCAGCGGAGTTTTGCTGCACATCGGAAAAATTGCCGGGCAGGGTCTCGGCGTCCTGTTTCTAAGTTGCATTCTGGTTATATTTTTTTATATCGGCGGTGCGCGCGGGCGCTTTTGGCTGGAACGCACGCTGTTCCGTCTCGGCGGTACGCGTGCGGTCAAATTATTGAGCGTAGCAGCGAGCACCGTTAAAAGCGTGGTGTTCGGCATTCTCGGCACGGCAGCGATTCAAGGTTTATTGGCTGCTATCGGATTCGCTATCGCTGGCGTGCCGATGGTGGTGATGCTTGGACTCGGCACTGCAATTCTGTCGCTGATTCCCGCAGGTCCAGCTCTATTCTGGATTCCCGCAGCAATCTGGCTTTACCACCAGGGCAGCACCGGCTGGGCAATTTTCATCGTGCTATGGGGCGCGCTGATCGTTGGCACTGCCGACAACATCGTCAAGCCGTTACTGATTGGCAAAGGAACCGATCTGCCGCTGCTGTTAATCATGATCGGCGTATTGGGTGGCGCAATCAATTTTGGTCTGCTCGGTGTGTTTATTGGTCCCACGCTGCTCGCGGTCGGCTTTGCGGTGTTACGCGATTGGATACAAACCGACGCGGACATGCCGAAAAAATAATAAATATCTAAAAATATTTATTCCTCGCAAAAATTACCAAAATGCATTGGCCCCGATATTCAGACATATCGGAGCACGGTACTTAGACACATTCAATCGCATCGCTTAACCGCCTTTAACCTCATCACTTAAACACATTGAACCGAGATATCCGGACACATTAAGCCAAGATATTTGACCCGGTACTGACACCTAAGACCAAGGTCCAATTGTTGCCCTCCTGCAACGCTCCTATCGTCCCTCAACGTTGTTGGTTGTTCGACACCTGCTGTAGCGATGACTGCAAACACGTCACCGAATTAATCCAATAAATAAGATGCAACGAGGTAGCAGCAATGAACAAGAGTGCATTGTTTTTTGCAATTTCGCTGATCGCCGGTAATGCCTATTCCGAATCGAATGACGAATTAAAAAATCGACTCGAGCAGGCGCTGAAAACCATTAATGATTTACAGACGCGGGTCAACACGCTGGAGCGCAAACAATCGACTATCGGAACGACGGTTGTCGGCAATAGCAGCACCGAGGTTAAAGCGCCGGTGATTGCGCCGAACAATACCGCGCCGGCGGATACTGCGAATGCAGGCAATGCACGGATCGAACTCACCGGTCAGGTGATGTTCGATGCAATTTACGATTTCAAACGCGTCGATCCCGATTGGACCGCAACGTTACGGCCTTCGAAAATTCCGGTTTATTGCCCAGACAACGGCGATCCGCGCGATGCCGGTTGCGGCGAAGATGGCGAAACGATCATGAGTGTTCGCCAATCGAAATTCGGTCTCAAAGGATTCTTTCCCACCACGCTCGGCGAGCTGACCACCATTCTCGATTTCGATTTATTCGATAGCGACGGCGGCAGCACGATTCGCGTACTCAATGCGTGGGGCGAAATCGGCAGCTTCGGTGCCGGCCAGTACTACACGCTATTCATGGACATCGATACCTTTCCAAACACCATCGACTACTGGGGTCCGAACGGCATGGTGTTCGTGCGCAATCCGCAATTGCGCTACACGCCGTACAACACCAACGGCATAAAAGTCGCGTTCTCGCTTGAAGCGCCAGGTTCGGCACTCGATACCGGCAAAGTGACCGATGAACTCGAACTCGCTGGCGTATCGATTAATTCGCGCAATGAAATGCCCGACATTATCGGCAACTTCCGGCTCGATCGCGATTGGGGTCATCTCCAGGCCGCAGCGATGTACCGCAAATTATCGTTCGATACGCCATCACTGCCCGGTGCAGAACCTTCGAATTCCGAAGACGGTTATGGCGTCAACCTGAGCGGCGTAATCAACACCTTCGGTGCCGATCGCATTACCGCGCAATTCGCGATCGGCGACGGCATTGCCAGCTACATGAACGACGGCGGCAACGATCTCGCACCGAACAGCGATTTGCGCGCGGAGGCGGTGCAATCGATCGGTTGGTTCATTTATTACGATCACTCCTGGAACGATCAGTGGACCAGTTCGATCGGCTATTCGGAACATACGCAAGACACCACTGGCGGACAATCACCCGATGCGTTCGAGAAAGGCAGTTATTCGTCGCTCAACCTGCTGTATTACCCGGTTAAAAACATGACGGTCGGCGCCGAGCTGATGTGGGGCCGGCGCGAGAACAAGGACGGTAATGCCGGCGAAGACAGCCGCATGCAGTTCTCTTCGAAATTCGTTTTCTAGGAGCGGCATCATGGAATTCTTTCAGGCATTTCCGATTGCGATCATCGACGAAGATTACGAAGGAAAACTCGCAGCGGGACGCGGTATGCGTCAGCTGGCGGAGGCAATCGAGAAACAGGGTTTTCGCGTCGTCGGCGGTATTACTTACGCCGATGCGCTGCGTCTCGCGAACGTTATCAACACAACCTCTTGCTGGCTGATTTCAGTCGACGGCACCGAACAGAACGACAAGCAATGGGAAATTCTTGAAGCCATGCTCGCCGCCAAACGCAGCCGCGATGTGCGTATGCCGATTTTTTTATTCGGCGACGAACGCACCGCGGAAATGGTGCCGGCGAATGTGATGAAACACGCCAATGCCTTCATGCGTTTATTCGAGGACTCGCCCGAGTTTCTCGCGCGTGCTATCGCTCGCGCGGCAGAGCTTTATCTCGATCAGCTCGCGCCGCCGATGTTTAAAGCATTGATGAATTACACGCTGCATGCGAGTTATTCGTGGCACACGCCAGGGCACGGTGGCGGCGTCGGCTTTCGCAAAAGTCCGGTCGGACAATTGTTCTATCAATTCTTCGGCGAAAACACGCTGCGATCGGATATTTCGGTGTCGGTGGGCGAACTCGGCTCACTGCTCGATCACACCGGACCGATTGCGGAAGGTGAGCGCAATGCAGCGCGTATTTTTGGCGCCGATGAAACATTATTTGTTGTCGGCGGCACATCGACCTCCAACAAAATCGTCTGGCATGGAATGGTTGGCCGCGGCGATCTCGTGTTGTGCGATCGCAATTGTCATAAATCAATTTTGCATTCGCTGGTGATGACCGGCGCGATTCCGATTTACCTGATTCCCTCGCGCAATGGGCTCGGCATCATCGGCCCTATTTCTCGCGATCAATTCACCATCGAGTCGATTCGCAAAAAAATCGAAGCCAATGCGTATGCACGCGAAGGCAGCGGCCGCGTGCGTCTGCTGGTGATGACGAACTCCACTTACGATGGGCTTTGCTACAACGTCGATGCAATAAAGGAAACGCTTGGCGATAGCGTCGACGTTTTGCATTTCGACGAAGCCTGGTATGCCTACGCCAATTTTCATGAGTTCTACGATGGCTATCACGGCATTTCGTCAACGCAACCCGCGCGCTCGAAACACGCCATTACCTTCACTACGCAATCGACGCATAAATTGCTCGCTGCATTGTCGCAAGCATCGATGATTCATGTGCAGCACGCACAAAACCGGCGCCTCGATATGACGCGCTTCAATGAAGCTTTCATGATGCATACGTCGACATCGCCTCAGTACGGCATCATCGCTTCGTGCGATGTCGCTGCAGCGATGATGGAACAGCCCGGCGGACGCGCGCTGGTGCAGGAAACCTTCGATGAAGCGCTGAGTTTTCGCCGCGCTGTCGCCGCCGTGAAAAAGCAATTGAACGGCTCGTGGTGGTTCGATGTGTGGCAACCCGACTCAATGGGCGAAAACCCGAGCGCTATTCGCAGCGAATGGGTATTAAAACCCGGCGACAAATGGCATGGCTTCGATAACCTCGCCGACAATCATGTGCTGGTCGACCCCATCAAAGTCACCATTCTCGCGCCCGGCCTCAGCGCCGACGGCACGATGCAGGAGCACGGCATTCCCGCCGCAGTCGTCGTTAAATTTCTGTCGCAACGTCGCATCGAAATTGAAAAGACCGGCCTGTATTCATTTCTCGTGCTTTTCTCGATGGGTATTACCAAAGGCAAGTGGAGCACGCTCATCACCGAGTTGATCAACTTCAAGGATTTGTACGACGCCAATGCGCCACTGGAGCGCGTGTTACCGAAACTCGTAACCGCTCATCCAGATGCTTACGCGAAGATGGGCTTAAAGGATTTGTGCGAGCTGATGCATCGCACGTACTGCGATGACAATCTCGCCCAAGCACAAAGAGACATGTACACCGTATTGCCGGAAATGGCGATGCGCCCCGCCGATGCGTATCAACGTCTGGTACACGAAGAAATTGAGAGCGTCGAAATCGATGAGCTGATGGGCCGCACGCTCGCGGTGATGTTGGTGCCATATCCACCGGGTATTCCCGTCATCATGCCCGGCGAGCGTATTACGCCCGCGACGAAATCGATTCAGGATTATCTGCTGTACGCGCGTGAGTTCGATCAGAAATTCCCCGGTTTCGAAACCGATATTCACGGCCTGCGCTTTACCGCTAATGCCAGTGGTCGACGCTATCTTGTCGATTGCCTCAGCGAGCCGATCGATGAAAAAAATGAAGGGAGCGCGACATGATTCCGCGCTCGATTAAAACGCCAACCATTCCAATTCCATTTCATAAACTGTTGAAGATCGTTGCTATCGTCGATAGCAACGATCGACACACTTGCGAATTGATCGAAAATATTTCGGCGGAAGGCTATCGCGTTGAAGTCACGGATAATTATCAACGCAATGTAGCCGAGGATGCCGAGGTTGGCGCCTACATCGCGCTGATTGACGGTGGTCGCCGCGAGCAGGCACGCAAACTCGCCGCGAATGTACGTGCACTCGGTTTCAACACGCCGTTGTGGGCGCTGGCCGATTCGCATCGCGTCGCCGATCTCGCCGTTATGGGAGGTCTCGGCGAAGTCAGCGGCTATGTGTATCTCGGCCAGCAAACTCCAGCGTTCTACGCCAAACAGATCATCGCCAGCCTGGTGCGTTACGGCATGAGTCTGCTGCCGCCTTTTTTCGGCGGCCTTATGGCTTACGACGCGGAAGCTAACATCGCATTCGATTGTCCCGGTCATCAAGGCGGCCAGTTCTACCGCAAATCGCCCGCTGGCCAATTGTTTTTTAAACATTTCGGCGAAAGTATTTTTCGCAACGATTTGTGCAATGCCGACGTCGACCTCGGCGACTTGCTGATTCATGAAGGCGCCGCCGTCGAAGCGCAGAAACATGCCGCCGAAGTATTCGGCGCGGATCGTACCTATTTCGTCTTGAACGGCACCAGCACCTCGAACAAAGTCGTTACCAATGCATTATTGAAACGTGGCGATCTCGTGCTGTTCGATCGCAATAATCACAAGTCGATACATCAGGGCGCGCTGGTGCAGGCCGGCGCGATTCCTATTTTTCTGCCGACCGCGCGCAATGCTTTCGGCATGATTGGCGCGGTCGATTGGGAAGCGTGGAATGACGAATCTCTGCGCGAGCAAATCCGTAATCACCCGCTCGTGCAAGATCCGGAATTATGGCACTCACCGCGGCCGTTTCGACTCGCGTGCATTCAACTCGCAACCTATGACGGCACGATTTATAACGTGCGCAAAGTGCTCGAAAAAATCGGTCATCTCTGCGATTACGTGCTGTGGGACGAAGCCTGGATCGGCTACAACGCATTTCATCCGTTGTTTCACGATCACAGCCCGATGCGGTTGGAACAACTGACGCCAGAAATGCCGGGATTGTTCTCGACACAATCGGTGCATAAACAAGGCGCCGGCTTTTCGCAGGCATCGCAGATCCACAAACGCGATGAGCATTTACGCGGACAGCGACGCTATGTCGAGCACAAGCGCTTCAACGAAGCATTTTTGATTAACGCCTCGACTTCACCGTTTTATCCGCTGTTCGCCTCGCTCGATGTCAACGCGAAAATACACGCGGGAAAAGCCGGTGAAATGTTGTGGGACCAGTGCATTGAACTCGGCATCGAAGCGCGCAAAAAATTGCGACAATTCGGGCGTCACTACGCGCAGACCGGTGAGACCGAACAGGACAAATGGTTCTTCGATCCATTCGTGCCCAATGTGGTCAGCATTCACAACTCGCCGTTCTCCGACGATATTCGCAATGTGGCTTGGGAAGATATTCCCACCGAGGTCATCAAGCGCGAACAACAGTGTTGGAATTTTCAGACGACAAAAAACAATCCTTCCAGCACATGGCATGGCTATGAAGGTTATGTCGATGGCTATGCGATGGTCGATCCAAACAAACTCGCGCTGCTCACGCCCGGCATTAATCGCAAAACCGGCGAATATCTCGATTTCGGCGTGCCCGCCACTGTCGTCGCGAATTATCTGCGCGAGGAAGGTGTCGTTCCCGAAAAATGCGATCTCAACAGCATCCTGTTTTTGCTAACGCCCGCAGAAGACGAAAGCAAACTCAACACGCTGATCGCGAAACTCGTCAAATTCAAAAATCTGTGGGATCGCGATGCGCACTTAGCGGAGGTACTGCCGACATTGTACGCAGCACATAGCGAACGCTATGACGGTTACACGCTGCGACAAGTGTGCAATGAAATGCACGCCTTTTATCGCAAGGCCAACGTTAAGGAATTACAGCGTTTGTGTTTTCGCGCAACGAGTTTTCCTGAGCTCGCCATGCTGCCGAAAGATGCCTACGAAGCGCTGATCGCCAACGAGGTCGATTACGTGCCGCTCGAAGCGGCGAAAAACCGCATATCCGCCACGCTCGCGCTGATTTACCCGCCCGGCATCGGTGTCGTCGTGCCCGGCGAACGCTGGGATCAACGCGCACAACCCATGTTCGATTACTTCCTCGCATTTCAGGAATCGTTCAACCGCTTTCCCGGTTTTAACTACGAAGTGCAGGGCGTTTATCAAGAGCACGTCGACGGACGTATTCAATTTCATACCTACGTTGTGCGTGAGTGAACAATCAGGAGAAAAAAATGGCCAGCGAAAATGCAGCAAAAAAAATGAGTTTGACGCAGCTCACTGTGGTGGTGGCTGTGAACATGATGGGCTCCGGCATCATCATGTTGCCGACCAATATGGCAAAGGTCGGCGCTATTTCGCTGTTGTCGTGGGTGGTCACCGCACTCGGCTCGATGGCGATCGCGTATGGCTTTGCGCAAGCCGGCATTTTCAATCAACGACCGGGCGGTATGGCGGCATACGCTGAAGATGCCCATGGAAAATCCGGTTACTTTCTGACATTCCTGCTCTACTTCTTTTCACTTGCCATCGGTAACGTTGCCATCGCCATTTCCGCTGTCGGTTATCTCGCGGGATTTTTTCCGACAATGGCGGCAACGCCGATTGCCACGTGCATGAGCGTGATCGGATTGATCTGGCTCACCACTATCGCGAATTTCGGCGGCCCCGGTATTACTGGCCGAATCGGTCAAATTACCGTGTGGGGCGTCATCATTCCGGTCGCGGGTCTCTCCGTTATCGGTTGGGCGTGGTTTAGCGCCGATACCTTTGCGCAGGCGTGGAATCCCAACGGATTGCATTTCCTCGCCGGCATCGATTCGAGTATCGCGCTGACGTTGTGGGCATTCCTCGGTATGGAATCGGCCGCGCAAAATTCCGACGCGGTTGATAATCCAAAGCGCAATGTGCCGCTCGCGTGCATGTTCGGAACATTGGGTGCAGCGGTGGTTTATGTGCTATCGACGACCGTTATTCAGGGAATTGTTCCCAACGATGAGTTAGCGAAATCGACCGGGCCGTTCGCTCTCGCTTACGCAAAAATGTTCAGCCCGATGGTGGGCTCGATCATCATGGCATTGGCCGTATTTGCCTGCCTCGGCTCGTTGCTCGGTTGGCAATTTACAATTAGCCGCACCGCCAAAACGGCGGCCGACGATCGCTTGTTTCCCGCGTTGTTTTCACGCGAAAACAAAATGGGCGCGCCGGTTGCCGGCATGATCGTGATGGCGATTGTGCAAACGCTAATGGCGCTCTCGACGGTATCGCCGACGTTGAGCGAACAATTCAGCGCGCTCGTCAATCTCGCTGTGGTAACCAACGTGATTCCTTACATCGTGTCGCTGTCGGCACTGTTCGTGATCATGCGTAAAGAAGGCGTCAGCGAAGCCATTTATCGACGCAACGCGATAGTTGCCGTCATTGCGATGTTGTATTCCACCTACGCGATCTACGCGTCGGGTAAAGACGCAGTGTTGGGCGGCACCATCGTACTCGCACTCACATTCATCATCTTTGGATTTATCGCACCGCGTTTCTCCTCCGCGCCGGAACGCACAGCGAAACCGTTGCCATCGGGCAGTGCCGCCGTCGCTGCGAGCGCAGTTGTGTTATTGCTGCTCGCGTTTATTCCTGCCACCGCTCACAGTCAGGAAGCGACCGCTACGCTCGATCGCATCAAGGCGACCAATAGCATCGTGCTCGGCTATCGCACCGATGCGCGGCCGTTTGCGTTTCTCGACGAAGCCGGCAAACCCGCCGGTTATTCGGTGGCGCTGTGTTCCGCCGTGGTCGATCAGATAAAAACGAAACTGGAGCTTCAAACGCTCACCGTGAAATGGACCGATATCGATGCCGGCGATCGCTACCGCGCTCTGCAGGAACAACGAATCGATCTGCTGTGCAGCGATGCGGTAACGCTTTCGGGTCGGCAGCACGTTAACTTTTCCATTCCTGTTTATGCCGGTGGCGTCGGCGCTTTACTGCGCAGCGATGCGCCGACACCGCTCAAGGAAATTCTGTCTGACGGCAAACCGACGCAGCGTCCTAACTGGCGCGGCTCGCCAGCGCAAATTATTTCCCAGCAAACGTTTTCGGTAATTTCCGGCAGCAACGCCGAGCTGTGGCTAAACGAACGGATGAAAACGTTAAAGCTCGATGCCAAGGTTGTGCCGGTCGATAGTTTCGAAAGCGGCGTCAGAAACGTGATGCAACGAAAAGCCAATGCATTTTTTGCCGAGCGCGAAATTTTGCTTCATCGCGCCAAACACAAATCGTCGAAAGGCGAGCTGATCGTTCTCGATCGCCGTTTTACCTACACCCCGATCGCCATGAGCATGGCTCGTGGTGATGATGATTTCCGATTGCTCGTGGACACCGCGCTAAGTCATCTCTTCACCTCGGCGAAATTTCGCGATGTCTACACGCAATCGTTCGGAACATTCGATCCCGACACATTCACTTTCTTCAACACGAGCGCATTACCCGAATAAGCGGAGGGAACATCATGCATAAGCTGGGTGTATACAGCGAAGTCGGTAAATTAAACACCGTGCTTGTTTGCAGGCCCGGTCTCGCGCATCAGCGATTGACGCCAGGCAACGCCGCCGATCTGTTATTTGACGATGTGCTCTGGGTGCAGGAAGCGCAGAAGGATCACTACGACTTCGTGCTGAAAATGCGCGAGCGCGGCGTCGAGGTACTCGACCTGCACGACCTGCTCGCGGAGACACTGGAAGATAAAGGCGCACGTAGTTGGGTACTCGATCGCCGCATCACGGTTAACGATGTTGGTCTCGGTGCGCCGCGCTTTCTGCGCCCCTGGCTCGATGAAATGCCCGCGAAGGATCTCGCCGAGCACTTGATTGGTGGCATCGCAATTCTGGATGTGCCGAAAAGCGAGTGGTCGACAAGGCTCGCAGCGGCTTTCGGTGGCACGGATTTTCTGGTGCCGCCGATACCGAACACATTATTTCAACGCGACCCGTCGTGCTGGATTTACAACGGCGTGACGTGCAATCCGATGTACTGGCCAGCGCGCAAACCGGAAACCTTGCTGCAACGCGCGATTTACAAATTTCATCCGCGTTTCGATCAAGGTGATTTCACGATCTGGTGGGGCGACTCGGATGAATCGTTCGGTGCATCGACTGTAGAAGGCGGCGACGTGATGCCGATCGGCAAAGGCGTTGTCTTGATCGGCATGGGCGAACGCACTAGCAGACAGGCCACTTTCCAACTCGCCGAGCAATTGCTGAAGCGCAACGCTGCGGTGCGCGTGATCGCGTGCCTGATGCCTAAGAGTCGCGCGGCGATGCATCTCGATACGGTATTTACCTTCTGCGATCGCGACCTGGTGACATCCTTCCGCGAAGTGAGCGATCAGATTCGTTGCTATAGCGCGTACCTCGGGAATAACGGCGAAATGGAGGTACGCGCTGACAGCGGTCATTTATTCGATGTCGTGAAAGACGCGTTGGGTCTCGAAAATTTACGCGTAGTGGAAACCGGCGGTAATTCATGGCAAGCGCAGCGCGAGCAATGGGACGACGGTAACAACGTGGTCGCGCTCGAGCCCGGCGTGGTCGTCGCGTACGACCGCAACCCGCACACCAATACGTTATTACGCAAAGCGGGCGTTGAAGTCATCACCGTACGCGGTGCCGAACTCGGCCGCGGACGCGGCGGCGGCCATTGCATGACGTGTCCGATCTCGCGCGACGCTGCGTATTGATCGCACCGCAAATCCGCCTATTAATTTTTGCTTTTTGAAATTATCGATGTTTGATCTTCGGATGTGGAATTTTAAATTTTCCGAGGTGTGATTTTAAATTTCGAGGTTAAGTAAGGAGAACGCCATGAGTTTCAATTTACGCAATCGCTCGCTGTTGACGGTGCAGGATTATTCGCAACGCGAATTTCGTTATTTGCTCGATCTCGCACGCGATCTCAAACGTGCGAAATATGCGCGCACCGAGCAGCGTCATTTGGTGGACAAGGAAATCTGTCTGATTTTCGAAAAGACATCGACGCGCACACGCTGCGCATTTGAGGTGGCGTGTCACGATCAAGGCGCCAATGTGACTTATCTCGATCCGTCCGGCTCGCAGATCGGACACAAGGAATCGTTCAAGGATACGGCGCGCGTGCTAGGTCGCATGTACGACGCCATCGAATATCGCGGCGCCAGTCAAACCGGCGTCGAAACCTTGGCGAAATACGCGGGCGTACCGGTATTCAACGGCCTCACCGACGAATATCACCCGACGCAAATGCTCGCCGATGTGATGACGATGCGCGAACACAGCGACAAACCGATTCAGGACATCAAATACGCATTCTTCGGCGATACGCGCAACAACATGGCGCACTCGCTGATGATCGTCGGCTGCATGATGGGCATGGATGTGCGTATTTGCGGTCCGCGAAAATTATGGCCGGCGGATGACTATGTCGCGATCGCTCGCGGTCTAGAAGAACAATATGGCGGGCGTTTAACGATTACCAATGATCCGAAAGTCGCTGCCGCCGGTGCCGATTTCATTCACACCGACGTATGGGTATCGATGGGCGAACCGAAAGAAGTATGGAAGGAACGCATCGAGCTGTTGATGCCCTATCAGGTCAACACCAGTCTGTTAAAAATGACTGAAAACCCGCACGTGCGTTTTATGCATTGCCTGCCGGCATTCCATGACACCGAAACCACGCTGGGCAAACAGATCGCCGAAACCTACGGCATTCATGACGGTCTCGAAGTAACCGACGAAGTGTTCGAATCCGAACGCAACATCGCCTTCGAGCAAGCCGAGAATCGTTTACACACGATCAAGGCAATTCTTGTCGCCACGCTGGGAGATTAATCGTGCTCATCGTTACTGCACTGGGAGGCAATGCGCTGCTGCGGCGCGGCGAACCGATGAACGCTGATAATCAACGCCGCAATGTCCGTATTGCCGCGGAAGCGCTCGCGCCGATTGCGCTGGAACATCAACTGGTCATCAGCCATGGCAACGGCCCGCAAGTTGGCTTGCTTGCACTGCAAGGCGCCGCTTATACAACGGTGGAAACCTATCCGCTCGATGTGCTCGGTGCCGAAACCGAGGGCATGATCGGTTACATGATCGAGCAGGAACTCGGCAATCTGCTGCCATTCGAGCGGCCGTTCGCGACGCTGTTAACAATGATCGAAGTCGACGGCAACGATCCGGCGTTCAAAGATCCAACCAAATTCATCGGCCCGGTGTACGAGCAGGCCGAAGCGGAGCGATTGGCTCTCGAAAAAAAATGGATATTCAAACCCGATGGCGATAAATGGCGACGTGTCGTTGCATCGCCGGAGCCAAAACGCATTTTTGAAATCAAACCGATTCGCTGGCTACTCGAACGCAACACCATTGTTATCGCTGCCGGCGGCGGTGGCATTCCCACCATGTATGTGCCGAATGCCGAACGCAAACTGGCCGGCGTCGAATGCGTCATCGACAAAGATCTTGCGACCGAATTGCTGGCGCGCGATCTCAATGCCGATTATCTGGTGATGCTTACTGACGCCGACGCAATCTACATGGACTGGGGGAAACCGACACAGCGCGCCATACGCAGTGCCTCACCCGATGCGTTGCGTTCGATGCAATTCGCTGCGGGCTCGATGGGACCTAAAGTCGATGCCGCTTGCCGCTTCGTCGAAGCAACCGGCAAACGCGCGGCGATCGGTGCGCTAGCCGATCTCGGCGATATTCTCGAAGGACGCGCGGGCACTACGATCGGCATGGATAAAACCACTCTGACGTTCGCGTGATGCTTCGATAATAAATGCGGTGGTTTTCGATCGAGCCATAACGCATGGGAGAAAAAATCTTGCTATTCCGGCGCGCCTTTTTCGCGTTGTTGTTCGGCAGTTGTCTGCAATTGATATGCGCGGCCGCAGCCGGCGTTGAAACAGCCGCGACATTGACCATAGAAAATCGGCAGATTGTGGTTCTTCGAGCGCGGGTGCTCGGCCGCCCCGCCGAGGAGCGAGTGCAAGGTGCGAAATCCCGAATTGAACGCGCACTGGAAAACGGCAGTGCGGGCGTGGTCACGACGCACGTCACGCCACAAGGTGTTTTGATCGAACTGGATGGCGCCGCCGTATTTGGAATCACTGATGGCGATGTCAACGCGATGGGCGATGAAACGCCGCAATCGGTCGCCGATCACGCCGCGAAAATGTTACGTCAAGCCATTGCCGAGGCACATGAGCGCAACGATACGCCACGCATGCTCAAGTCGATTGCGTTGGCGATATTCAGTACCGCATTGTTTGCCGCTGCGATTTACGGGCTAGTGCGATCGGTCCGGCGACTGCTTCGATGGCTTTCGGCATTGCACCATCGTCAGATGCGCGATTTTAAAATCGCCAATGTCGTCGCGATTAACGCCAGCCAATTTTTTCAATTATTGTCTCGAATCGTTATTGCAGTCGGCTGGATCATTGCACTGGCATTGACGCACATTTGGCTCAGTTATGTGCTGGTGCGTTTCCCCTATACGCGCCCCTGGGGCGAACAACTGAGCGGTTTTCTTTTCCGCACAGCGCTATCAATTCTGGATGCCATTGCCCGTGCGTTGCCGGGCCTGCTGACGGTCGCTGTCATTCTCGTCATTGCGCGCTTCTTCTCCAATTTAATCGCCGGATTTTTTGAGCGCGTAAAAGCGCAACACCTCCGCATCGGTTGGCTCGATAAGGACACCGCCGAACCGACTCGGCGCATAGCGATCTTCATCATCTGGTTATTCGCGCTCGCAATGGCATATCCCTATCTACCTGCCGCACACACCGATGCCTTCAAAGGCTTATCGGTGCTACTCGGTGTGATGGTTTCGATCGGCGCTTCCGGCGTGGTGGGACAACTCGCGAGCGGCATGATTCTGTTGTACGCGCGCGCACTGCGCACAGGTGATTTCGTGGTCATCGGCGATATCGCTTCCGGTACCGTCACCGAGGTGGGCTTGCTGACAACGCATATTCAAACCGGCACCGGGGATGAAATCATTTTGCCGAATGCGGTCATCGTCGCTAACGTGACCCACAATTTCTCACGGCTTTCCTGCGGCGAAAATTTATTCGCGATGCAAGCGACAGTGACAATCGGCTACAACACTCCATGGCGTAAAGTGCACGCACTGTTGCTCGAAGCCGCACTGCGCACAGACGGCGTTCTACCTTCTCCCACGCCTTATGTCATTCAGACGGCACTGTCCGATTTTTATGTTTCGTATCGATTGGTCACCTACGTAGGCATTCAAGGGCCTTCGCAACGAATGCTCGCCGTGAACGACCTGAATGCGCATATACAGGATGTATTCAATGAACAGGGTGTGCAGATTATGTCGCCGCACTATGTCATCGATCCGAAACAGCCAGTGGTTGTCGACATCGAAAGCCGATCGGATCAACACTAAAATAATTACTATATATCGCGATGGTTCGCTAATCGCTTCTGTTCGTTCTCCAGTGCCTTCGAGGCGATATCGCAATACAAGCTTGCCAATTGCGTGGCCAATTTTTGCAACTGCGGATGGCGATCGACGAGTCTGCGCGCGTGAGCTGCGTCGCTGAACACGCGTTGTAGAAATTCGATATCGTAATCGGACAAACATTCGCCGGCATCGACTCTGGATTTCAATTCCAGCGCTCGCGGAATACGGAATTTATTGAGCCGCTCAAGCAGCGTTTGCACAACCCCAATTTCATCGTCAGCCATTTTTTCACCCTCCTTCTACGCGCTCAGAATTTTTCTTCGATGAATTTGAACGGGTAGTTGGGATCGGCGTAATTGCCGGGCTTCTGGCGACGCGGCAGCGAAATTTTTTCGCGGGCAATCTCCTGATAAGGAATCCGGCTGAGGATATTGGCGATGATATTTAAACGTGCGCGCTTTTTATCGTTCGAATCAGCGACAGACCACGGCGCAAATTCAGTATCGGTTGCCGCGAACATATCGTCCCGCGCGCGCGAGTAGTCGTACCAGCGGCTGTACGATTTCAAATCCATCGGTGACAGCTTCCAGGTTTTTCGGCCATCGTGAATACGCCCGCGCAGCCGACGCGTTTGCTCTTCGGGGCTTACATCCAACCAATACTTCAGCAGGATAATGCCCGAAGCGATCATCGCTCGTTCGACCAGCGGTACCGCGTTCAGAAATTTCTTCGATTGTTCTTCACTGCAAAATCCCATCACGCGCTCGACACCGGCGCGGTTGTACCAGCTGCGGTCGAAAATCACGATTTCACCCGCAGCGGGCAAATGCGGCAGATAACGCTGCATGTACATCTGACTTTTTTCGCGATCGCTAGGCGCCGGCAAAGCGACGATGCGAAATACGCGCGGACTCACGCGCTCGGTCAGCGCCTTGATCGTACCGCCTTTGCCGGCGCCATCGCGGCCCTCGAATACGATGCAAACTTTGAGTCCTTTGTGCTGTACCCATTGCTGCAGCTTCACTAATTCCACCTGCAGTTTTTCGAGATGTTTTTCGTACTTCTTGCGCGACATGGGTTCATTGCGCGTGGGTTTGTGTTTGCCATTGGCTCTTGAATTGGCGTCGGATTTAGAAGTGGCATCGATGTTCGTTTTACGCGCGATGCTGGGTTTTGCATTCACTTTTGGATTAGCGACTGCGGCTGCGTTATTCATAATGGCCTCTCATTCGATGCAGTTGCTGAGAACTATCGGGTTCGGAAAGCAGGTGTGTCGGGTGTAATTCTTCGTAATGCGCGACGGCTATTTGCGCACTCAGAAAAATGCGCTCGCGACCAAGAGCGTCGCCAAGGGTCGAACGTTCAACCATGTTCAATACGCCTGGCAGCGGCGCCGCCAGCCATAGCTCGATGCCGTTCGCACGGAGGCGCTCCTCCGCCTCAGTGAGCATGCGCAGTGCGGTGTATTCAAGATCGATGAGCGCGCTGCAATCGAGCAGCAGGACGATGGGTTTTTGTTCTTCGATTAATTGCAGCAGCCGCTCGCCGATACTTTGCGCATTGGCAAAAAACGCGCGGCCAACGACGCGCACCATGAGCAGGCGCGGCCAAGTCTGATCGTTAGGGTGATCGGCTGACAGCGGCCGGAATACATCGGTGCCACGCTTGCGGCCGAGTACATCGACGGGTGGGTTGTAGGCTTGATGCGCGAGCGCAACCAGCGATGCGAGCACAGCGACGAGAATACCTTTAAGCGTGCCGAGCATGATCACACCGGCAAATGCGATCACTGCCCAAATAAATTCGACGCGGCGTACTTTAAGAATTTCCTTAAATTCGCGCGGCTGAATCAAATCGATCGAATATGCGACGACGACGGCGGCAAGCACTGCGTGCGGCATCGGCGCGAACAGCGGCGCCAATAACAATAATGTGGCGATCGCTGCGGCAGCGGTGATGAGCTCCGCGAGTTGCGTGCGGGCACCGGCTTTACTGTTCACCGCGGTTTGCGTGGTGCCCCCTCCCGCCGGCATCGCGCCAAATAAAGCCCCACCCGCGTTTGCGAATCCAATCGCCAACAGCTCCTGGTTCGGCGCCGGGCGCGGTTCGCCAGTACGGGCGAAGGCACGCGCGGCAGCGATACTCTCGGTGAAACTCATCAGCGCGATGCCGACGGCGGCAGGCCACAGCACTGCAAACAAATCGAATTGCGGTTTAGTCAGCGCAGGCAGCCCCCCTTCCACACTGCCAATCGTCTCTACGCCAAAACTTTGCAGATTCAGCGCCATCGAAGCGAAGACCCCGATCGCCACGGCGAGTAACGGAGCCGGTGCGCGCGGTGCATAGCGCTCCAATAAAAAAATCAGCAGCAGAATCGCTACGGTAAATGCGAGCGTTGCCAATACCGTGTGCGGCAGGTTTTGCACGATGGAAAAAATATCGCGCAGAAACCCTGTCTTCTCGATATGAATGCCAAGCAGTTTCGGCAACTGATCGACCACGATCACCAGCGCGATGCCGGATTTGAAACCGATCAGCACGGGCTCGGAAATAAAATTGGCGATGAAGCCCAAGCGCAGTGCACACGCCAGCAATAAAAAAATTCCAACCAATAGCGACAAGGTGCTGGCGGCAACGATTAATTCCGCCGGCGTTGCCGCACCGATTTCACCGAGCGCGGCCGCAGCGAGAATCGCAATCGTGGTGGTAGTACTGACGCTGAGCGAAGCCGCGGTGCCGAACACGGCATAAATCGTCATCGGCACGAATACGGTGTACAGACCCACCTGCACCGGTAAGCCTGCAATCGTCGCGTATGCCATTGCTTTCGGAATCACGATTGCTGCCGCTGTCAGCCCGGCGACAACGTCGTGCGAAAGCCATTCGATGCGATAGCGCGGCAGCCACCCGGCGAGAGCGATCCAATCGCTCACACGGTGACGCTGCGGCGAATTGGCGTTCATTGCGGAGTGTCGCCAGCAGCGGCAGCGGATGAATTGCCGGCGGGCACACTAACCGAATTCTCCGATTTCGGCTTCAGCGAGTCTTCGGGTTTAGGTGAAAGCGGATCAGCCGCATCGATCCAGCCGCCACCCAGCGCTTTATATAAATTGATCAGTTCGGCATGGCGCTGCGCAAGGCTCGATACTGCCGTCAATTCGGCGTTGAACAATTCATTTTCGGCGTACAACACTTCGAGATAATTGGCGGCGCCTCCTTCAAAACGCGCGCGCGATAATTTGGCATAGCGACGCAACGCATCCGCACGTTTCTTTAATGCGGCGTATTCGTCACGACGTTTTTCGACACCGATCAACGCGTCGTTGGTTTCGCGCAGGGCGTTCAACACCGCCTGTTGATAAAACGCGAGTGCTTCGCGCTGTGCCGCTTTCGCCGATTTCACCTGACCGCTGATACGACCGAAAGTAAAGATCGGTCCCGCGAGTGCGGCTGCGGCCTGACTCGTTCCCGAGGCATCTTTCGTCAGATCCGATAAATCGGTACTCGAAACGCCAAGAAAACCCGTGAGCGATAGCGATGGAAAATATTGCGCTTTTGCCGCGCCGATTTCGGCGTTAGCCGCACGCAAATTTTGCTCGGCCTGCAATAAATCGGGACGGCGTTCGAGCAACGTAGCGGGTAAGCCGATGGGCACTGAAGGATCGAGTAATTCCTCGATACTTTTTCCGCGAGCGATCTCGCCAGAGTTGCGACCGAGTAATGCACTGAGCAAATTCTCCTGCTGCGCAACCTGACGTTCGAGACTCGGCACCGCTGCCTGCGCCTGTTCGTATTGCGATTCAACTTGCGCGTACTCGACATCGGATACAGCGCCGCCTTCGTGACGCAATTTAAACAACCGCAGCGACTCGGAATAATTCGACGCGGTGTTACGCGCAATTTCCAGTTGGCGATCAAGACCGCGCAACGCGATGTACGCCGTTGTCACGCTCGATACAACCGATAACACCACGCCGCGCCGACCCTGCTCGCTGGCGTAAACCTGCGCCTGCGCCGATTCGGCCTGGCGCCGCACGCGACCGAATAAATCGATCTGCCACGACGCGCCCAGTGCCGCTTCGTACATCGAATAATGACGATCGGAGCCCGCCTCGAGCGGTACCAATCCATTTTCCGTAGCGCGATTGCGGCTCCCCTCCACGTTGTAACCAAGCTGCGGATAAAACTGTGAACGCGTGGTGCGTAATGCACCGAGGAACTGATCGACTCGTGCCGCTGCCTGTACCAGATTGCGGTTTTCGCGCAGCGCTTCATCGACTAACAGATTCAATGAGGGGTCGCCGAAGGTTTCCCACCACCGTGTATTGGCGACATCGACGGCTTCGGTGTAATCGATGCGCCAATCGCTCGGCATATCGGGCTTTGGACGTTCCCAATCGGGACCGACAGCACAGCCGGATAATGCGAACAGCATTGCCGTCGAGCAAACCCAGTGTTGGCAGCGCGTGAATGAATGGGTCATGGCTTTTTCAGCTCTCCCTGCGTTGCTGCTCAAGGGTTGTCGCTTGAGGTGCCGACAACGGAGGCGCGTGGTGACCATCGGCGCTCGCGAGTTTTTTCTTGGCGACGCGCTCGCTCAGCGATTCGAGCATCCAGAAAAATAGCGGTGCGAAGAAAATCGCAACCATCGTCGACATAACGATACCGCCGATAACGCCCGTGCCAATCGCACGCAAACTGTTAGCGCCCGGACCCGATGCAATAGCCAGAGGTACGCAACCGAGACCGAATGCGAGCGAGGTCATCACGATCGCACGCAGCCGCAAACCCGCCGCCTCGATCGCCGCTTCGCGCGGCGCCAAACCGGCGTGCACGCGCTCGATGGCGAATTCGCAAATTAAAATCGCATTTTTCGCCGAGAGTCCCACCAACGTAATTAATCCGACCTGGAAATAGACGTCGTTTTGCAAGCCGCAAATCCATGTCAGCAACAACGCCCCCAAAATTGCGAAGGGCACCGTGAGTACCACCGCGATCGGTAATGTCCATTTCTCGAATTGCGCCGCGAGAATCAGAAACACCACGATCAAACCAAATATGAATGCAGACGATGAGGTGCTGCCCGATTGTCTTTCCTGAAGTGCCTGCCCCGCCCATGCAATGCCAAAATCAGCCGGCAGCGTTTCCTGCGCAACCGACTCCATCGCGAGAAGCGCCTGTCCGGAGCTATAACCCGCTGCCGGACTGCCGGTAATTTTCACGGAAGGAAAACCGTTGAAGCGCGTCATCATTTTCGGTGAGGTGACATAGCGCGTAGTGATCAGCGATGACAGCGGCACATTGGCGCCGCTATCGGAACGCACGTACACGTTTTGAAAGTCCTCGGGCTTGATGCGATATTCGGCATCGGCCTGCACGATGACGAACCAGACACGACTGAACTGGGTGAACTGCCCCGCCACCTGCGAGCCAAACAGCGCCTGCATGGTTTGAAAAACTTCCTCCACCTTCACACCTAACACTTCCGCTTTGGCGCGATCGAGATCGACAAACAATTGCTGGCTGTTAGCGCGGAAAGTGGTGTTAACGTTCATCAGCTCGGGCCGTTGTCGCGCCTTCGCCATGAAGCTGGTGATTGCTTCGTCGGTAGTACGTACATCGCCGGCGCCACGGTTCTGTATATAAAATTCAAAACCGCCTGTCGTACCGAGTCCGGGAATCGACGGCGGATTGACTGCAAATGCGATGCCTTCCTTACGTCCAGCGAATTCTTTGTTCAGCCGTTTCAATGTATCGAACGACAGCAACGATTTATCTTTGCGCTCGTCGAATGGTTTCAGCAAACCAAACATTAATGCTGCGCTGTTGTTGTTCTGGCCATCGATAAAGCTATAACCGTTGACGGTGCCCACATCCTGCACCGCCGGATCTTTCAACATGATGTCTTCGAGTGTCGCGGTGAAGCGTTTCGTTACCGATAAATTCGCGGCATCTTCAACTTGTGCGATGACGAAGAAATAACCCTGATCTTCGTCCGGCACGAAACTCGACGGCAGTGTACGAAACATCAGCATGATGCCAAGAATCACCACACCAAAGCCGATCAATGCGAACTTCCAATGCGTGATCACGCGAGCGACGCGAGCGACGAAACTGTTCTGCAATTTATCGAAGCCGCGCTCGAAGAGCTGAAACAGTTTGTGCTTCTCACCGTGATGCGACTTGATAATAATTGCCGCAAGCGCTGGCGATAACGTGAGCGCAACGACGCCGGAAATCACCATCGAAATCGCGATGGTGATAGCGAATTGTTTATACAGCGTGCCAGTGACGCCGCCGAGAAATGCTACCGGCAAAAATACGGCAACCAGCACGAGCACAATCGAAATCAGCGCCCCCGCAATTTCGCTCATCGCAAGCTTGGCCGCTTCTTTTGCGCCAATCTTGTGCTTGGTCATATTAGTTTCGACGTTTTCAACCACGACAATGGCATCATCGACGACGAGACCAATCGCGAGAATCATCCCGAACAGCGTCAACATGTTGATCGAGAAACCGAGCAGGTGCATCCCGACGAAGGTGCCGATGATCGACACGGGTACCGCGATAATCGGAATGATGGTGGCGCGCAGCGATTGCAGGAATACGAACACCACCAGCACGACGAGAACAACTGCTTCGAAGAATGTATGCACGACCTTATCGATGGAATAAAGCGTGAACTGACTGGTATCGAGCACAATTTTGTAATCGAGCCCGGTCGGGAATTTGGCTTTCAGTTCCTCCATTTTTGCACGCACTGCTTTGGAGGTTTCTACTGCGTTTGCGCCGGACTGCTGATATACGCCGATCGTAGTCGCGGTTTTTCCGTTCATACGACTCGCCATCGCATAATCTTTTTTCGCGAGTTCGACGCGACCGATGTCGCGCAACCGAACAATGGCGGCGCCCTCTTTCGCGGTGCGCACAATAATATTTTCGAATTCTTCGGGTTTAGTCAGCAGGCCTTGCGCAGTGACGACGAATTGCTGTTCGACATCGGGCCTTGACGGTTGCGCGCCGAGCTGGCCCACACCGAATGCCTGATTCTGACTTTGAATTGCAGTCATAACCTCTTGCACGGTGATGCCGAGCTGCGCCATCCGATCGGGCCGCACCCACACTCGCATTGCAATATCGGGCGAACCAAATACCGATGAACGATTCGCGCCGGGAATGCGTTTTAATTCATCAAGGACGTAGAGATTCGCATAATTATCGAGATAGGCAGGCGTATAGCGTTCATCAGGGGAATACAGCGAAACCACCAACATAATGCTTGGCGATTTTTTATCGACGGTGATGCCTTGTTGCGTAACGACTTGCGGCAATTTAGGCATCGCCTGACTAAGTCGGTTTTGCACGTTGACCTGATTGATATCGGAATTGGTACCCGGTTTGAACACGACAACAATTTGCACATTGCCGCTCGACGAACTGGTCGAGTAGTAATACAGCAGATTGTCGATTCCATTGAGCTGCGTTTCGATCGGCGCCGCGACATTGTTGGCGATAACCTCTGCGGTCGCGCCGGGATATATCGCGTCGATCGTGACTTGTGGCGGCGCCATATCGGGATATTGTTCGATGGGCGCAACCGTCATCGATACGGCACCGGCAAGCACAATCAGAATCGAAATGACGGCGGAAAGAATCGGTCGGTCAATAAAAAAATGCGTGAACATCGCGCGGTCTCCGCCTTAGTTTTTTGCGCTTACGTTTTTAGTGGCGGGCGCCGCAACTGTCTTCTGGGTCGCGGCAGGCACGATCTGCACGGGTTTGCCCGGCATCACCTTTAAAGCACCATCGACGACAACGTTATCGCCCGCTTTGAGCCCATCGACGATGATGATGTTTTTGTCGCCGTAATAATCACCGACGATGACAGGCCGAATTTCGGCGGTGTTATCGGATTTGATGACATACACGAGATGACCGTTAGCGCCTTGCTGCACTGCCAGCTGCGGCACGACGACGGCGTTAGGACGAACGAAACCTTGCACCTTCGCGGTAACGAACATACCGGGGCGCAAATCCTGACGTTTATTCGATATCACGGCGCGCACCAGAAACGAGCCGGTGTCCTGACTGAAATTCGGATCGCGGAAACTGATTTGTCCTTTCTCCGGATACACCGTGCCATCGGACATTTCGATTTCAACCTGCAAAATATTATCGGCAGGCTCCGTCACCAGGCCTTTTGTTATTTGATCGCGCAGGCTCGCCATCTGATTTTGCGACACGCTGAAATTCACCCACATCGGATCGACCGCAGCGACGTACGTCAGCTTGGCGGAATCGCCCTGTGCATTGAGGAATACGCCTTCCCGCTGCAGCGAGCGACTCGCGAATCCGGTAACAGGCGCCTTGATGGTGGTGTAACCGAGGTCGATTTCGGCTTCTCGCAGACGCGCGCTCGCTGCAAATACCGCCGCATTCGCCGCATCGTATTCCCCCTGCGCGCGATCGAGATCGGCCTGCGATAATGCATCCATCGCCGCGAGCGGCTTTATACGTGCGAGGTTGGCTTTAGCAGTAGTGAAACGAGCCTGTTGCGACAGCAATGCCCCTTTCGCCGCATCGACCTGTGCTTGCAATGGTTTGCGATCAAGGCGAAACAGCACCTGCCCTTCTTTCACCAAATCGCCTTCGCGATATGCGATGTGTTCGAGAAACCCGGAGACGCGCGCAACGATATCGACCTGCCGAGAACTTTCAGTCTGCGCAACGAAACTGACCACGTATGGAACAGTGGCCGGCGTCACTTTCTGCACACTGACGGACGGCGCCGGGCGCTGTACTGCGGCCTTTTCTTTGGAGCAGCCAATCGCTGCACAAATACATAGTGCAATGCCGAGATGCTTCATCCGCATTAACGAAAATTTGAAGTGCTGAGTTGGTGCAGCCATGCCTTCCCCTTGCAGCGGTATGGCTTGTGCGGCGACAGTTGTCCGTCAAGCGAAATGCCAGCGTAGACGTATACGCGCGGACAAAGAATGCGACTTTGGTCGTATATGGGGAGGGGGTTTATCGTTGCTGCGATACGCGCACGCGCCGAAAACATGGGTAAGAAAGTCACACAAATAAAGCAGTGCGTTCTGATACCAACAGTTGCCCTTCTATCCAAACACCGGCACGATGACCGCGTTATGTCTTATCGCGGTTTTAATTCATGAGTCAGCCATCTGCTATCCCCTTCGATAACTCCTATGTTCGATTGCCCGAGCACTTTTTCTCGCGGCAATTACCGACGCCTGTCGAAGCACCCGCGCTTATTCGCGTCAACACCACGCTGGCTCAACAGTTGCGTATTGATACCGAGTGGCTCAACAGCAAAGAAGCATTGCTGACATTCGCGGGTAATCATGTGCCTGCGGGTGCGGAGCCGATTGCAACGGTTTATGCGGGATATCAATTCGGTGGCTGGAATCCGCAGCTGGGCGATGGACGAGCGATATTGCTTGGCGAAGTGATCGGCACCGATGGACAGCGTTACGACATTCAACTCAAAGGCGGCGGTAAAACGCGGTATTCGCGTGGCGGCGATGGTCGTTCGCCGCTGGGGCCAGTGTTGCGCGAATACATTGTCAGCGAAGCGATGGCTGCATTCGGCGTGCCGACGACGCGCAGTCTCGCCGCCATAAGCAGCGGCGAGATTGTTTTTCGCGAAGAGCAACTGCCAGGCGGCGTCTTGACGCGCGTTGCGAGCAGTCATATTCGCGTCGGTACATTTCAATTTTTCTCGGCGCGCAACGATGTCGATGCCTTGCGCACGCTCGCCGACCATGTGATCGCGCGGCATTACCCGCATATCGCGCAGACAGAGAATCCGCATTTAGCGTTGCTACAAAATGTGATTGCTCGCCAAGCAAAATTAATTGCGCAGTGGCAGCAGCTCGGTTTTATTCACGGCGTGATGAATACCGACAATATGCTGGTGTGTGGCGAAACGATCGATTACGGCCCGTGCGCATTCATGGATTC
>CAMLJR010000004.1 GCA_946480345.1 uncultured Spongiibacteraceae bacterium | reverse complement strand
TGGAAAGGTGCGCTGCGTATGGTGGCCGTACACAAGCGTGCGCTGAACCCAACACAGATCGCGCAAAACTTAGCGGTGCCTCCGGGCGAAAAGCGTTATGTGATGTTCAACGTTTCACATTTGAACAATATGCCAACAAGCTGTCGCGGTACCGATGGCAGCGGCAACGCAGTCAGCTATTGCTACATCTATTTCGAAATGAGTCAGTACGATAACTACGCGTACTTATTTAACAAGCCGTATTTCATCAGCCTTAATTCAGCTATCTCCGATTTGAATGGACTGCGAATCAAAGGGATTCATATTGGTGTTAACGGCAAGTTGTCCGAAGTGGGACAGGCCTTCGTTAACGTTAACGCGACGATCAACACAGCAAATAGTTATGTGGCAGGTAATGAGCCTGGCTCGGGGCAGTTGCTCGCAAACGTCGGCACCATCGTGCCGAAAGTCAGCGGCGCCGATGGCGATCTGTTTTATCTCGAATTCGATTTGATCGGCGGCAATGGCGATCAAACGCCAACGGCTGTAGTGCTGCCGTTTGCATATACGCTGGACGGCGTCGCAGCGATCGACTTGGGCTGGCGCACATTCGATGAGATCAGCAATTCGTTTGCGCAGCTAACCGGCGTGCCGATTACCGCTTCGACCGGCGTCAGTGATACGCAGGGTGCCGTTACGGTGGCGCGTGTGTTTAATGGTGTGCGTCAGCAATTACCAGCGGTTGAGGATTTCCCTGCCTATTTATCCTCGCATCAGACATCGGTCACTCAGCTCGCGATTGCGTACTGCGCCGGTCTAATGAATAACTCGTCGTACCGCATTGCATTTTTCGGAGCTTCCGCATCGGCGCCAAGTTATCTACCGGGCAATGGCTGGAACAATCTGACGCAACCGTTAACCGATAAATTCCTCAGCGGTGGGGGTTTGTATAGCCCGACCTTGGCTACCCAGCTCGAAGGTGAACTGCTGGAACTACTGACACACCCGGCGGTTGATACCACCCGCAAGCCGGGGCTTTGTGTAGCAGGCGGAAGCTGTAGCAGCGATGCACAAATTTTAAATGCAGCAACCGTGACTTGTGCAGCTGCGCTGGCCAATGCTGCGGTCACGCTGCAATAACGAGGACTCGGACAACATGTCAAAGCGGAACGACACGATCCACCCCGACGCACCGTTGCTGCTCGATCATCGGCGGCCGCGCACGCGCCGCGAATTTATAGCGCAGAGTTTTGTTGCCGGCTCCGGTCTCGTGATTGCGAATAGCCTGTCAGGATTGTTTGCGAATTCGGCCTACGGCGCGCTATCCAGCGATCTACAAGCACAAATCGCAGCATGTGCACCGAGCGGCGGCGGTGGCGGACCGATGATTCCATTTCTTTGCTTCGATTTGGCCGGTGGCGCAAATATCGCCGGTTCGAACGTATTGGTCGGCTTCAAAGGCGGCCAACAGGATTTTCTGTCGCCTGCCGGATACAGCATGCTCGGCCTGCCTAGCGGAATGATCCCGAATGCCCCGGCGCCGGCAGCGAATCAAATCGACACATCGCTCGGGCTTGCATTTCACATCGATAGCGCATTTTTGCGCGGTATTAAAACCACCTGCAGCGCGGCGGCAATGGCGTTTACCAACGGTGCAGTAATTCCCGCGCGTTCGGAAAACGACACCGGCAATAATCCGCATAATCCGATGTATGCGATTTATCGCGCCGGTGCGCGCGGCGATCTCGTGAACCTAATTGGCTCGCAAAACTCCGATTCCGGTGGCAATTCGATGGCGCCGACAATGCTCGTCGACATCAGCGCACGTCCGACGCAGGTCACGCGTCCGAGCGATGTCACTGCATTGGTAGGCAGCTCCACCGATGTACCGAACGTGTTATCGCAAAACGATACTGTTGCAGCGATGGAATCGGTGGCGCGCGTCAGCAATGTTGCAATCAATCAAGGTCAAGGTTCGTATTATCTCGGCGGTGGCAATACCACTGAACGCACCAGTGCAAAATGTGAAATTGCAAAAAGCGCGGATAGCACAGATAAATTTGGTGGCAGCAATTCACCCGATCCGACGCAGGATCAAATGATTGTGGGCAACGGTGGCGGTCTCGGTCCGATATTCCCCGGTGGTGTTACCTCTGATGGCGAGTTCATGAAAACCGCGTCGATCATGAAACTGGTTGTCGGGGGCGCCGCAAGCTGGCCTAGCAAGCGTTATGCCTCTGCCGGAACGATTACGATGGGTGGCTTCGATTACCACACCGGTAATCGCTCGGCGGGCGAAGTGAGAGATTTTCGCGCCGGTCAATGCATGGGCGCCTGCATCGAGTATGCGCATCGTCGCCAGACGCCGTTAATGCTGTATGTATTCAGCGACGGTTCTCTGTCGAGCAATGGCGGTATGGATAACAGCGCAGATGGCCGTGGCAAAAACAATTGGGATAGCGATAATCAAGGTACCGGTGCGGCGTTTTTTCTTGTTTATAACCCGAGCGGGCGACCGGCACTGCGCAGCGCAGCGAGTCAGCAGCTTGGCTGGATGCGTATGGACGGGTCGGTTGAAACTGCAGGCAGCCCTGCCGGTAATAGCGTGACGCAACTGGTTGATATGGTCGTGCTGAATTATCTGGCGTTGCAAAGTAACCAGGGTTTATTGTCGCAGGCGTTGAATCGCACATCGACATCGATTCTGGGTGGCGTAGGCAATTGGGATAAATACACAGCTTTCGCCCCCATCGTTTAACGCGTAAATTCACTGCGCCGTCGACGAGCAATTAAAGGCCATCAGCGGCGCAATGTCGACCGAATCACAATCGTTAGCTCGCTAACGTCACTCGGTAGGCTATCCTTCCCATCATTATGTTTTCGCCGCAATAAATTGCTGCGGCGCGCTTGCATTTCAGGAGTGGAAATATGCAGCGTTTCAGGAATTGCCGTGTGTTGCGGCCCTTTGCAAAAACCATTTGTTCCTTGCTCTTATTACTGGCGCTGCCACTGAACGCAGCAACGCCGCCGGCAAATTCGTCCGCTCCAGCGCCGCAGCGCGCACTGAATGAACAGGCGCAGGATATTAAAAAGCAGGCGCTCGAACTCAATCGCGATCTGTTCAATCTTGAAGAAGAATTATTATTCCCCGCCAACACGCAGGTCGCGGTATTTGTGTCGCTCGATGCCGGTGAGTTTTTTCAGCTCGATGCGGTGCAGATTAAAGTGGATGACAAAGTAGTCGCGAATTACTTGTACACCGAGCGCCAGGTCGATGCATTGCGTCGCGGTGGTGTGCAACGCCTTTACGTTGGCAATGTGAAAGGCGGCAAGCACGAACTTGTTGCGGTGCTGACCGGGCGCGGCCCGCATAATCGCGATTATCGGCGCGGCGCCACGTTTACGTTCGACAAAGCCGATCAGCCAAAATATCTGGAACTGAAAATTGTCGATTCGGCTGCGAATTACGAACCCGAATTCCAGATCAAAGAGTGGCAGTAGCGCATGCGCAAGTTGTATGCGAACGCTTCCAGATTGATAGCGGCCGCAGCATTTAGCTG
This sequence comes from uncultured Spongiibacteraceae bacterium, assembly GCA_946480345.1. Next base: position 35,149 of record CAMLJR010000004.1, on the reverse strand, counting down.
TGCGCTGCTGCCTGCTGCATTGCAGGCCGACGACGAAACCGCGCCGAGCAGCGTGGAGGACCTTCGTTATGGCGTCGTGCTCTACGATTTCTTTCAGGACAATTATTTTTCCGCGCTGACCGAGTTAATGCTCGGCGAACAGCAACAAGATATGCCGCATCATGCCGAGTTCGCCAAATTGCTACGCGGTGGTATCAGCCTGTCGTATGGCATGGATGAGCAGGCGCGCAGCATTTTCGATCAATTGCTCACACAACATCCGAAAGCGGATGTGCGTGATCGTGCATGGTTCTATCTCGCCAAAAATTACTACGAGCGCGGCGATAGCACGAACGCCGCCGCTATGCTCGATCGCGGCGGCGACACGTTAAGTGAATCGTTGTTGCAAGAGCGCGATTATTTGCGCGCAAATATCGCACTGCGTCGCGGTGAAACGATCGCTCTGAATACGTCGGCACGCGACGATAAGCATTTCAATCCGTGGCAGCCGTATCTGCTGTTCAATCTCGGCGTCCTGCAATCAACGCAAGGTAATGCGCAAGGCGCATCGGCTTCCTTCGCACAATTGGCCGCGCTTCCGTTAGTCGATGAAGAACACAAGGCATTGCGCGATCGCGCGTTCACTGCGTCCGGCTATACCTACCTCGGTGCGCAACAACCGCAGCAGGCGGTTGAGGCATTTCGTCAGGTTCGCCTGAATAGCCCATTCGCCGATAAAGCGCTGCTCGGTTACGGCTGGGCCGCTGTGCAACTCGAAAATTACGAACTCGCATTGCAACCGTGGCAGGAATTGAATCAGCGTTCGCTGTTGTTGCCAGCGGTACAGGAAGGTTTGCTTGCGCTGCCGTATGCGTATGAAAAATTAAACGCGCCCGCGCAGGCACTCGAACACTATCAACGCGCCGAACAACTCTATGTGCAAGAAATCGCCCGCATCGATGGCGCGGTAAATACATTGCAGAAAACTTCGTTGCTGAAGCTATGGCTCGACGAAAAAGCCAAAGAGGCATGGCTGTCGCGCCATGAAGAGTTACCCGTCACCCCACAGCTGCCGTATCTCGAACATTTGCTGTCGCTCAACGCAATTCAGGAAGTGCTGAAAGATATGCGCGATCTAGATGTACTCGATCAGCATCTCAGCGAATGGCGGGATCGCCTGGTGGCGCTGGATTGGGCGCAGGCACTGCAATTTAAACGCCGGCAGCATGCGCTCAGCGATCGGCCGGACGAAAAATTAAAAGTCCAGCTTGAGCAATTGCAGCAGCGCCGGGATGCAATTGCTCAGCAGTTGGAGCAAGCACAGCAATCGCGCGATGGCTTGGCGCTGATGGACGAAAAAGATATTGCGATTGCGAAGCGTCTTGAACGCGTGCGTCAACGTATCGAAACATTGCAGCAACAGGGGCAAGATGTGAGCGGCGCGCGCGAAGCCTATCGCCGCTACCACGGTCTTTTATTATGGCGAGCGCAGGAGAATTTCTCGGCGCGCAACTGGACGGCGACCAAACAACTGCGCGAGCTTGATACGCAATTGGCTCTATCGCAGATCGATAAGGCTGCCATCGCCAATCTGGTCGAACGCGCGAAAGCACCGGAGCAGGGCGAGCGTATTCGTGCGCTTGATGCGCGCTTGCAGGCGACACTGAAAAATATTCATAACGCACAGTCGCAGGGCGACAAAGTATTGCGTGAACATGCAATCGCGGAGTTGCAGCAGCAGCGCGCCCGTCTGACGGTTTATCTGGGTCGTGCAAAATTGGCGGAAGCGCGATTGCTCGACAAAGGCACGACGGAGGCGCTGCAATGAATCAGCGTGCGCTATATGTCATTGTCGCTGCCTTACTCGCCGGTTGTTCGTTCAACGATAAGCCGGCATCGAACGAGCCGACGCTTGCGTCATTAAAGTCGGCAAAATTACCCGAACAAAAACAACCCTTGCCGCAAGTCGGTTTGCAAACGGTTTCCGAAAACTATCGCGAAGTGTTGCGCACGACTGATGATGCCGAACTGCGAGTGCAGGTGAATCAGCGCCTCGCGGATTTGCAGATGTTGAGTAGCGAACAACAGCAGCTAGCGGGCAAGCAAGGATCGCGTTACTTCGATGAAACGATTAAATCGTATCGCGCATTGTTGGCGCAGCATCCCAATCGGCCCGAGAACGATCGTCTACTGTATCAATTGTCCAAAGCGTGCGATCTCGATGGGCGTAGCGATGAATCGCTCACCGCGCTGAACCAATTGGTGCGCGATTATCCAAAATCGGGTTATTACACCGAAGCCCAATTCCGTCGCGGCGAATTGCTGTTTGCGCGTAATGATTACGTACAAGCGGAAGCGGCGTATGGCGACGTCGTTAAGCACGGCAGCGACTCGAAGTATTATCAAAACGCGCTGTACATGCAGGGTTGGTCGCAATTCAAGCGTTCGAGTTATGACGGCGCATTGTTCTCGTTCACGCAAACGCTTGACCTGTTGTGGCAGAAAGATCAACCGCTCGACGATTTACCGCGAGCGCAACGCGAAATAGCCGGCGATGCATTGCGTGTCATGAGTTTGATTTTTTCGTACGACGAAGGCGCGGCAACGATCAACAAGTTTTACGCGAAACAAGGCGCCCGCCATTACAACGCTGAGCTTTATCGCCAGCTTGGGCAGTTGTATTTGCAGCAGAAGCGCTATCGCGATGCGGCGGAGACTTACAGAGCGTACGCGAATGCGTATCCACTGACGCTGGAAGCGCCCACGATGTACGTCGCATTGATCGGCGCCTATGACGAAGGTAATTTCCCCAGCGAGGTGTTGAGCGAGAAAGGCGAGTTCGTGAAGCGCTATGGTATTCGCAGCGATTACTGGGCAAAAACCGACAATGCCGCGCATGATGCGGTGCTGCCGCATCTGAAAACTTATCTCGGCGAACTCGCGCAGTTTCATCATGCTGTTGCGCAACGGCAAAAAGCAGAGCTCGATGCGGCCAGTAAGTTGACTGCAAATAAAGGCAATCCGGCACCGATCGTTGATGCCGACAAGAAAAATTCCTCACAGCAAAGTTATCGCCGCGCTGGCGATTATTACCGCGAATACGTCGATACTTTCCCGCAAGACCCTCAGGTCGGGCGTATGGTGTTTTTGCTGGCGGAAACTCGATTCGAAGCGGAGGAATATATTGCGGCGATCGAGGCTTATGAACAGGCGGCTTATCAATACAGTAATAACGAGCGCGGTGCCGAGGCAGGTTATTCGGCGTTGATCGCGTACGGAGAATTAATCGAGCGTTTAGGTAAAGAGTCGAAAAACGCCGAGCAAAAAGACAAGTGGCAGCAGCTAAAAATTGGCAGCGAATTGCGTTTTGCGAAGCAATACAAAAGCGATACCCGCGCTGTGGTTGTACAGGGACACGCGGCGGAAGAGTTGTTCGAGCGTAAAGATTATGCAGAAGCTATAGCCGCCGCGACCTTAGTGCTGCAATGGCAGCCGCAGCCCGAACAGCGATTGTTGCGCAGCTCGGCGTTGATCGTCGGTCATGGCGAGTTCGAACAGCAAAATTATGGGGCAGCCGAACAAGGCTATCGCGCTGCGTTGGGTTTTATTCCGAGCGGCGACGCGCAGCGGGCCGCCGTGCAGGAACGATTGGCGGCATCGGTTTACAAGCAGGGTGAAATCCGTTTGGCGAGCGGTGACAAACAGGCTGCGGCTCAGGAATTTTTGCGTGTTGCGCAGGTGGCGCCGGATTCGGCAATTCGGGTTAATGCGCAATACGACGCGGCAACACAATTCATGGAAGGCGCGCAATGGCAACAGGCTATCGGTACGCTTACCGATTTTCGTTCGCGGTTTCCCAGTCATGCGCTGAGTGCGGGTGTTGCTGCGAAGTTGGCGATGGCTTATCAACAGACCGGGCAACTTGGTCCGGCGGCAGCGGAGCTGTCGCGTGTCGCACAACACGATAGCGATCCCGCCGTGCGGCGTGAGGCGTTGCTCAGTGCCGCCGAGTTGTATCAGAAGGCAGGCGATACCAATAGCGCCATCGAGCGTTATCGCGAATATGTGAAAACGTATCCGCAGCCGTTTGGGATTGCGCTCGAAGCGCGGCAGCAACTGGCCGATTTGTCGAAGCAGAGTACGGTCGGCGAAGGCCGAAAATACTGGCTGCAGCAAATCGTTGCCGCCGATGCTGCTGCGGGAAACACACGCACCGATCGCTCGCGTTATCTTGCAGCGCAAGCACAGGACGAGCTGGCAGATGAGCACTACCGCAATTTTGTTGCAGTGCGCTTGACCTTGCCGCTGAAAGAAAGCTTAAAGAACAAAAAAGCTGCGCTCGAACAGGCGCTGGCGGCGTATAACCGCAGCATCGATTATGGCGTGCAGGAATTTGCCACCAAGGCGACATTCCGCATCGGTGAAATTTATTCGACGTTGAGCACCGATTTATTGAAATCCGAGCGCCCGGCCGGTTTAAGCGAGCTGGAACAGGAGCAATACGATGTATTGCTGGAAGAGCAGGCCGATCCATTTGTCGATAACGCGATTGCAGTGCATGAAGGCAATGTAAAACGCAGCTGGAGTGGCACGTACGACGAATGGGTCCAGAAAAGTTTTGCCGCGTTGCAACAACTGCTGCCTGCGCGTTACAAGAAACCGGAACAAAAAATGACGGTGAGCGATGAAATTCACTGATCGAATTATGCATTGGTTGTGCATCGTTACACTCGCGGTGGGCTTGGCCGCGTGTAGCAATATGTCGGCGACCAAATCATCGGCGGCGTCGGAGGTGCCAGACGCTGCGCAGTCTGCGTTTGCCGATGCTGTCGCTGCGCAGCGTGCGCAGAATTGGGATGTTGCGGAGCCGCAGTTCAAACAGCTTGCGGAAAAATATCCGCAGTTATCCGGCCCGCATTTAAATCTCGCATTGCTTTACGCGCAGACGCAGAAGCCCGAATTGGCTGAGCAGCATTTCAAGCAAGCATTGCAGATCAATCCAAATAATTTGGCGATTTACGATCAATACGGCATTTGGCTGCGGCAGCAGGCGCGTTTTCAGGAGGCCGAGGTAATGTATCGGCAGGCGCTCGATCGCGACGCGAATCGCGCGGACACGCATCTTAATATCGCCATTCTCTACGACCTTTATATGGGCAAGCTGCCGCAGGCACTCGAACACTATCAACGTTATCTCGCATTGACGGATGACGAAAAAAGTCCAGTGCATGGTTGGGTGGCGGAATTGCAACGACGCATGAAGGCGGGTTGATATGAAAATCGCGACGTTGGTTATCGCTCATCGGTTTTTATGTGGCGTGTCGGTTTTGTGCGGATTGTTATCGCCGGCCTATGCGCAAACGAAACCCCAGGAAGCTAATGTGGTATTGCACAGCACAATTACCGGCAATCAGGAACAGCCGAAGGTGCTGTATATCGTGCCGTGGCAACCGCCGGGCGGTGCCGATCAGTTGATGCAATCGGTACAGCCATTATTGAGCGATGTGTTTGCGCCAGTCGATCGCAGCGAATTTCAGCGCGAACTCCAGTATCGCGCGACAGGTACGCAAACCAATTCGTCGCCATGATTTAAATTCTGTCGAATTGTTGGCAAATTCTGAATGCGTCGTGGATCGCGCCAGCGCTAGAGATAAAACCCGCTATAGTTGAAAACACTGCGAAAAACGCGTGTTACATCGATTAGCGCAAGCTGTTTAAAACATTATTAACGCAAGTTGTTAACAGTAGGACACCATCATGGAGCTATTCAATTCTGCCGTTCGCTTTTTCCAGGAAGGCGGTTTTTTCATGTACCCGATTGCCGTGGTCGTTATCTTCGGTTTATCGATTTCGATTGAACGTTGGCTGTTTCTGACGAAGGCGCGCAGCTCGAATCGTTCGGCGTTCGACGAAATTTTGCCGATGGTGCAAAAGGGCGATTACAAGGGCGTGCTCGGCTATGCGAATTCATCGTCGGCGCCCGTGGCTCGCATTATTGCGGCGGGTATTGCGCGTCTTTCGCATACGCAGCGTCGCGACGATATCGAATACGCGATGGAAGAAGGTGTGATGGAAGCATTGCCGCGTCTGGAAAAACGCACGCAGTATCTCGCCACGCTAGCCAATATCGCCATGTTGCTCGGTCTGCTCGGCACGATCTCCGGTTTGATCAGCGCGTTCGCTGCGGTGGCGAATGTAAATCCCGCCGAGAAGGCGCAAATGCTGTCGGCCAGTATTGCCGAAGCAATGAACGCTACTGCATTCGGTTTGACGGCGGCGATTCCTATGTTGCTGTTGCATACGTTGTTGCAGACAAAAACGACTGAAATTATCGACAGCCTCGAAATGGCCGGTGTGAAGTGTCTGAATATTCTTTCGGACCGTCGCGTGCTCGCACAACAAACTCGCGCAAACGATTAAGCGGATCGATACATCATTATGGCCATGCGCAGACTGCGAGCCCATCAGGAAGAAGCAGCCGATCTCGACATGACACCGTTCATCAGTTTGCTGGTGGCGCTGGTGCCATTTCTGCTGGTTAGCATAGTGTTCTCGCATATCACCGTGCTCGATTTGAAACTGCCCAATGCGGCAGGTCCCGGTGCCGGCGCCGAAGATCAGAATGAGGAAGTCGAGCTGGTATTGCGCGACAATCATCTGGAAATCAATTATCCGCGCGGTACGCTCGTTAAAAAAATCGATGACGTGAATGGCGCGCACGATTTCAAAACGGTGTCGTCGGTATTGCAGGAAGTGAAGCGCCAATTGCGCGAGCGCGCCGTTGAGAAAAAGAGCATTACGATTCTGTCCGAGCAGGACACACCGTATCAAACGATTGTTACCGCGATGGATACCGTACGCTCGTACAAAACGACGGTGGTAACGAGCGTGGTCGATGCGGAATTATTTCCCGATATTTCATTCGGCGATGCCCCCATCGATGAAAGCGTAGGAGCCACGCCATGAAGGCTTCGATGCGCGCGCGTCGGATGGCGCGTAATCACCGGCGTATCCAATCCGCAGCCAAGCTGACGCTGGTGCCGATCATCGATATTTTTACGATGCTGCTGTTCTTCCTGATGGTGAATACCGGCAACGTTGAAGTGCTCGAACTCGATAAAACTATTCGGCTCCCCGATTCTTCCGCGCAACAGCGTGCCGAGGAAACGTTGCTGATTAAAATCAACGCCGATGACATCATTGTTCAAGGCCGCAGAATTGCCGGCGTAAACGAAGTACAGATGAGCGGCGAAGAAAGCATCGCGGCGTTGCAACGGGAATTGGAAACCTGGGCTGCGCGTAAATTGGAAGTGACCGAGCGCGAAAAAGAGCAGGGCCATGCAGTAACGATCATGGGCGATCAAAAAATTCCGTATCAAATATTGAAGCGCGTGATGACGACGTGCGCGCAGGCAAATTTCCGCGATATTTCGTTGGCCGTGGCGACGTTACCTGAAGACAGCGCGCAGCCATCGGCAGTGCCTGCGGCGGGAGCGTAAATGTGACGGTGTTGCGCGTGCCGAATCCGAAGTTGCCGTGGTCATCGAGCTATGCCGAAGACGCGCGCTTTCGAAAAATTCTTATTGTGCTGTTGGCGGCATATTGTCTGCTGGCGCTGATATTTTCGATGATCAATCTGCCGCCCGTCGTACATCCCGAGCCAAAAGATTTACCGCCGCAGCTCGCGCGCGTTGTGTTGCAGAAGGTTGAATTGCCGAAGCCGGCGGAGCAGAAGCCAATCGAACAAAAAAGGCCCGAAGTAAAGCCGACACCGGCTATCGAAAAGCCGAAACCGCGTGTGGTGCCGCCGAGCCAAACGCCAGTACAGCCTGCACGTACGGTAGGTCCGAGAGCTGGCAAGGAAGGCGGTAAAGAGGCGCCGATAGAATTAATGCAGCAGGCGCGTGAGAAAGCTGCGAAATCGGGTGTTCTGCAATTTAAAGATGATCTCGCCGAAATGCGCGACAGTGTCGATGTATCGAAAGTCACGCGCAGCAATTTGACACGTGCGACGGGCGTCGCGGAGAAAACCGAGCGTTCGATCATCGCCGGTAAAGCTGTGGGCGGTAGCGGCGGTATTAATACTGCGGCATTGAGCCGCGATACCGGCGGCATCGCGTTGTCCGGACGTGAAACCACACGCATCGACAGCCCCGGTGGCGGACTGGGTGGTTTGAGTGCAGAGGCAGGTGGTCGTGGCCGCGGTGAAGGTTCGGGAGTGGGTACCGGCACCGGTCAAGGCAGCGGTAAAAAAGGCGATTTGGTTTCGGGCAGCGATAGCTCTGGCGGTCGTAGCGATGAAGCGATTCGCCGCGTGATGGATCAGCAAAAAGGCGGAATTTTTGCGGTTTACAATCGCGCGCTGCGCCAGGATCCGACATTGCAGGGTAAGTTTGTGTTCGAAATGGTGATCGAACCCAGCGGTGAAGTTTCGGATGTAAAAATGATTTCGTCCGAACTTAAAGACAGCGAACTCGTCGGCAAAATTCTTGCGAGAATTCGTCTGATTAATTTCGGTGCGGCATCGGTGTTACGCACACGCGTCAATTACTCGCTCGATTTTTTACCTAACGCCTAAATCATTTGTGTGTTTTTCGATAGTTTCGTCGCCGGGCGAGACTATTCGCATTAACCATTCGCTCAATTTTCAGCGTTAACCTCGCTTGATCCGAAACGCTTTTTTTATTCCCTTTTTGTCACGTTTAACCAATATTCATTACAACGCCTTTTATCGCTATTTCGGCTTGGCGGTAATTGCGCGCTGCTTCCCATTCACCGACCGCATTATGGGAAGTGGTTCAAATCGTGTTTTTAGATACCCAACCATAATTGAACACTTCTGACAAAGTCCGACACTTTTTCCTAGGGGTGTGTTTGTGGAAGTGCTGAATTTGCTTGCCCGTTGTTATCCGTTTGATCAAATCGATCCCGCTGAAATCGAGCCCCTGCTGAAGCGCATGGATGTCCGCAATTACAAACGCGGTCAGATGCTATTACGACGTCATACCGCGCAGGCGGATAAATTGAGCTATCTGTTGAGCGGCAGCGCTGAATTGCGCCGTTCGTTCTTCGACCGTCAATTGGTAAAAGCGGGCGAGGACTTGGCGTTACAGCCCATTGATTATTTGCTGATGAGCGACGGCGGTCAGGTCGTTGCGATCGACGATTGCGTGGTGCTGCAAGTTTCGCGCGACATCATCGATCGAGGCCTCGCGGCGGGTACATCGCAGGATTACAGCGTCACCTCGTTGCAGGATACCGATCTCACCGAGGATTATCTGGTATCCGATAGCGCGGTTGCGGTCGACTGGATGTCGCGCTTTTTGCAATCGCAATTAGCACAGAATCTACCGGCTCAATGCATTCAGAATTTACTGGCATCGTTACAGCCGCTGGATGTGGCGAAGGGCGAGATCATCGTTCGTCGCGGCGAAAGTGGCGATGCGATGTACGTGGTGACGCGCGGTACCGCATCGGTTTGTGTCGACGAGCAAAGCGTTTTTCACGGTCGCGAAATTGTATTGCTGCCGGGCGATTACTTCGGCGAGGAATCGTTGGTTGCCGATACGCTGCGCAATGCAAGTGTCGTAATGGAGGACAACGGCGCGGTCGCGCGGCTCGATCGCGCAGCGTTCGATAAATTCGTGCGGCCGCATCTGATTCGTGAAGCTGACGATGCAATGATGGAGCGCTGCCTCGGCGCCGGTGTAACCGATACGCTGGCGGTTATCGATGTGCGTTTCCCGGTGGAGTTTCGCCGCGATGCGTTGCCGGCCAGTACCAATATTCCGATTTCGATTCTGCGTGCGCGGTTAACGTTGCTCGATAAAACGCGACAGCACGTAGTGACGCGCAATGGTGGTCGGCGCAGCGAACTCGCCGTGTTTTTATTGCGCCAGGCTGGCTTCGATGCCTATCTGATGGCGTCGAGCGATCATCGTTTCGCGAATGTGGAAGTGTTTGCGCGCGACTCGTTCACCGAACGCACGGCCTGACTTTTACCTCCAACTATCTCTGCTAAGCTAGGCGCCGCCTTTCTCGCGATGGAGCTGCGCTAATGCTGCGATTTGCCAAACGTCTCTTGCTCAGCCTGATCGTGTTCGTCGCGCTTTCGATCGCGACGAGCGCCATTTATTTCGATTCTGCAACTCCGCGCATGTTGCTGAGCATGGCGTTCGGGCAATCGAATCCGTCATCGGCGTCGAACGCAGTGCAGCGTTTGCAGGTGCCGCCAGGTTTTTCGATTACCGTTTACGCCAGCGGGTTACGTAATGCACGCATGCTCAAATTCACTGAAGCAGGTGATTTACTGGTGTCGTTGCCGCGCGCCGGCGAAATTATGTTGCTGGAGCGCGATCGGAATGGCGATGGCCAACCCGATGCACAACGCGTATTGCTAAAAGGGCTGGACCGCCCGCACGGCATCGATGTGACTGGCGGCTGGATATATGTGGGTGAGACAAAAGCGGTGGGGCGTATCGCCTTCGATAGCGAAACCGGCCAGGTTCGCGGCAGCTATCAGCAAATTATTACCGGCCTTACCGGCGATGACGGTCACTGGACCAAGACGGTTCGCATCGGTCCCGATGGATTTCTCTACCTTGCGCAGGGTTCGACCTGCAATGTTTGCGAAGAAAAAGATAAGCGTCGTGCAACGATCATGCGCTTCAACGCGGATGGCAGCGGCGGCGAAATTTACGCGAGCGGTTTGCGCAATAGCGTTGGTATGGATTGGGCGCCGTGGAATAACGAACTCTATGCGACCGATAACGGCCGCGATTGGCTCGGCGACGATTTTCCTCCCTGCGAGTTGAATCGCATCGTTAAGGACGGCTTTTATGGTTGGCCGTATATCAACGGCGCCAATGTGCTCGATCCCGATTTCGGCAAGGGCAGGGAGGCACTACTACCAACGGCGATCGCCCCTGCGCACGGTTTTCGCGCGCATAACGCACCGCTCGGAATTCATTTTTTACGCAGCAAAAAATTGCCGGCAGGTTTCGAGCGGAGTGCATTGGTCGCGTTGCATGGCTCATGGAATCGCGACGAGCCCGATGGTTATAAAGTGGTTCAACTGCAATGGCGTGACGACGGCAAAATCGGCGAGCGCGATTTTGTTACGGGATTCTTTTCATCCAAGCCCGCAGCGGAAAACAAATCGCTCTTCGGAAAAAATAAGAAAGTCATCGGCCGACCAGTGGATGTCGCCGAGGGGCCCGACGGGGCTATCTACATCTCCGATGATTTTGCCGGCGCGATCTATCGCGTTGCATACGGCACGGCGCCAACCACAACTGCAACCACGGGTTCGCCAGCGGTTAAGGTCGATCAGCGCGATGGCATTTCCTCGATCAGCGCCGATGAGCGCACCGCCTTATCGCAGCGTGGCGAAGCCTTGTATCGTCAATATGCGTGCGCGAAGTGTCATGAGCAGCGCTTCGCGGGCGGTTTTCGGAAGGTGAAGCCGCTGGAGCAATTATCGGCGCGATATTCGATGCAGCAGTTGCAGGATTTTCTGCGCACACCGCAACCGCCGATGCCGGTTTTTCCGTTATCGGACGACGATCGCAAAGCGCTGGCGGTGTATTTGCTGATGCGCGAGTAGGCGGATCTCTTCGTTCTATTTATTCCGATTCAACGATTTTTCGTATTCAAAATTATTTTGTGAGGCGACGACATGCGACATTGGTTACGCGATCTGGCGATATGCTTTTCCGCAGGCACAGTTGGCGGATTCGCCAAAAGTATTGCGGTATGGACCAGTGCGCATTTCGCATCAACCGCAGTCTTTGGTTCGCATCTAGCTGGTGCGCTCTATCCCTCCGGCGTGTATCAGCGTTTGGTATGGGGCGGTCTCGCGGGCTTCGTGTTTACGCTGCCGTTCCTGCGTAGTTCGTGGTTGGTGGCGGGGCTGGTGTGGGGCGTTGTAATCACATTGCTGCAATGGATTTTGATCCACGATGGTTTCCGTTTGCTTGTGATGCCTATGTTGTCGGCGTTGGTATTGAACTGTGTCTGGGGCGTCGTGACTGCAGCAGTATTGCGGTTGCTGCGATAGTCGCGCGTGTGCCGCGCTGGTGCGGGCGTCGTAAATGGCGATCCATGACGGGTCGGAGATAGCGGTTTTTAGCTTCTTTTTGTTCGGAGAAATTGTTATTAAACAATAACTTGTCTCGGTTTTTCGGGGCTGGCAAGTTAATTGCTCCCTGTGGTTTGCAACTACAACCCGCAGTGCGCGATTTTTCGCGCTGGAGGAGCGAACGATGCCAAGACCGACGCGTTTCACCGTCAGCGACATTCCTCAATGTGTCGTGCAGACCGGTGTCAATTGGGCCCATACCTTCCGATACCGCGACGATTATCAGTTCTATCTGGAGAGCCTGCGCCATGCCGCCGCGCAGTATGAATGCGAACTCCACGCGTATGCGCTGCTGCCCAATCGTGTGCAGTTGCTGGTGACACCGCATACCGAGTTGGCGGTACCGCAGATGATGCAGTCACTCGGACGCCGGTACGTGCAGTATTTCAATCGCCGTTACGATCGCGCCGGTACGTTATGGCAGGGCCGCTATAAATCCTGTTTGGTGGAAGCCGGCGAACACATGCTCAGCGCTTATCGTTACGTCGATACGCTGGCTGCGATTACGGGCGTTGTGACCGATCCGTTCGATTACCCGTGGAGCAGCTTTCGCCAACACATCGGCAGCGCGGCTCATTTCGTTCAGGATCATGCGATCTGGACCTGCCTCGCAGAAACGCCGTCAGAGTGTTATGAGCGCTATCGCGAGCTGGCGGTCATTCCACTCGCCAATGACGTCATCAAAGACATCAATATCAATGTCGTGCAAGGCAGCGTTTACGGCGGCGAACAGTTTCGTGCGGAGATCGAAGATCGCTGTGGGCAAAAGGTCCGTCCCCGTCCGCGTGGAAGGCCGCGCCTGCGTCAGGTGGGCTGAGTCGCTGCGCGTTATTGTCGAACTCGATCGATATCGTGCAGCCGGCCGCCTTCAAATACCAAAACGTGGTAATAGCCCTGCTCGGGGCCATAAACCCACTGCTCGATCTTATATTCACGATTGCCTCGAAATCCCGGCGGTGCGCCGCGCAAGGTGTAACCAATAAGCTCTTCGCTGACCGGGTCGCCGCATTTTTCGCGGACCTGGATGGCGAGTTCTCCATCGCTGATCAGCTTGGTGCCGCAGCGCATCGAATCGGCTGCGGTGAGCGACGTCGCCATCAAGCTACTTAACATCACGTACCAGGCAGAGCGAAAAGGGTTAAGCATTCGGTTACGCATAGTGCCCTCGGCGGTTACGGTCGTTTAAGGATAGCTGCGGATAGCGTAAGACTGGATAGATGGCACTAAGGTCATCACTGGGTCCGCACATTTTCAGAGGCGCCTCATTAAGGATGATGAATGGGATGTGACAGGCGACCGGCGGTCAAGCGACCCCCAATCTGCTGGATATACTTGCCGCACCCCGGATGAACTGCAGCTGAAAATGGAGATGGACGTGACCGAATTAATGGCCGAGGGAGTGCTTGCTGCACTAATTGCTTTGATCGGATATCTGCTCTATCGGTTTTCCGGCGCGGCCAAAGCCAAAATGGCCGGCCTGAAAGTCGGAATCGATGATCCATCGCTGTTTGATCTGGCGCCGGTAGCGCTGTTCAAAATCAGTCTGGATTCAAAAATTCTCGCTGCTAATGCGGAATTGCAGCGGCTGCTTGGTCTGAATGGCTCGTCGTTGGTGTCGCAATCTTTCAGCGAATTGATTTTTCCGGAAGATGTCTCTCGTGTCGAAGTCGTGTTACGCGATTTGTCCTCCAACCATGGCGACCGCGGCTGCTGTGATTGCCGAGTTCTGCATGCGGGCGGTTATCTGCTCTGGGCGCGGCTGTCGTTGCGCTCGGTTCGGAATGCATCGAATCAGGTTGACTACTTAACGGCGGCGTTGATCGATATCGGCGATCATCAGCGTGCGCAACAGATCGCCCGGCTCGAAGAACAGAAGTTAACCGACATCGTCGATCAGGTTCCGGTCATCGTTTGGATGCACTCGCCGGCGAAGCATCTGTTATTCATCAACGACGCCTATGAAGCAATTACCGGCCGCTCCAAGGAAAGCGTTTATGCGAATCCGGCGAGCTATCTCGAATTGGTACACCCCGAGGACCTGCCGCGCCTGCTGCGCTTTCGCGCGCAGGACAATCGCGATCGTCAATACGAATTGAACTATCGCCTGCTGCGTGATGACGGCGAAATTCGCTATGTACGCGAAATGTGCAAAGGCATTCACGACGAGTACGGGAATCTTTTGCATTACATCGCCAGCGTCATGGATATCAGCAGCGAGATGGTAGTGCGGGATGAACTACACGAGCTGAATAGCCGGCTGCGGGAAGCGAATCTGCGCCTTCAGGAAAGCGCGAAAATGGACAACCTTACGCGCTGTTTAAATCGTGGCGCTTTGCTCGACGAAGCGGAAAAATCATTGCAGTTGGAGCAGCGTTACGGCCGCACCAGCACGCTGGTGTTTTTCGATATGAATAACTTCAAGGAAGTGAACGATAACTTTGGACACCATGTGGGTGATCGCGCGCTGATTGCTTTCGCGGAACAGGTAAAGGCGCGGTTGCGCACGACTGACGAGCTTGGCCGTTACGGTGGCGATGAGTTCATCGCACTGCTGCGCGAAACCGATAGCGATCAAGCACGATTACTACTGGCGACATTGCCGCCCGTAGTCATCGATAACGAGGATGGCAGCAGTATTATTTTGCGGTACTCGGCGGGAGTCGCATGCAGCGACGAGCCCGGTATAGCGACAATCGACGACTGGCTGCGGTTGGCAGATACGCACATGTATCAGCACAAGCTGAATTTTCACGGCGCGCGTTCATCGTGATATCGAAAATGCGGGCAATAAAAAAAGGGGCTTAAAGCCCCTTTTTTTATTTTGCGTACAGATTACTGAGCTGGCGCTTCGGCCGGAGCAGTAGTTTCTGCCGGAGCGGTGGTCTCGGCAGGAGCTGCGGCATCAGCTGCCGGAGCGGTGTTTTCAGCCGGTACTTCTGCAGCAGGAGCCGGAGCTTCTACAGCCGGAGCAGTCTCCACCGGAGCCGGTGCTTCTTCTTTTTTGCCGCAGGCAACGAGACCCATGCTCAGAACCAGCGCAGACATGACCAGGTAGCTTTTCTTCATGATGCTCTCCGAAATAGTTATGACGTGAAACGAATGTTAAAGCGCGCGGCCAGTCTACTGATGCAAAGAGGCGGGTGCAAGGGGCGCCTTCGGCCAAAGCGGTGTGTTTTCAGAGAGTTTGCGCACAAAGCTCCAGCCGATTACTACCTCTGCCATAAAAAAGCCCGCTATGCGCGGGCGGCTGAGTTAAGAAATTGCTGGATCCGACAATATGATCAGCGCGTCGCCATCTTTTGCATTGCGGAAATCATCGTCAATCCGTTCCAATTATCGAGGCGGCCTTCGCGCCATCCCGACAGCCACTGATTACGCATGTTGTTGTCGACATGCGGACATAAATCCTGATGACGGCCATCAATTCCGGCGAGATATCCGCGTTGATAGGCGCGCTCTTGCAAATTGCGTTTTTGCCTTTTCATAAAGCTGACTCTCCGTGGTGAAGATAGGTAGATCTATGAATGGATTTAGAGGGCTGTTGTAGGTAGGTGATAGAATTGCGCCCTCGTGCCGAATGAAAGCAAACCTATCGCAGCGCCGTCGACTATCAATATCTTCTAGGTCCTCGCGCTTTTAGTTGTGTCTGTTATAGCTGGCTTTCACCACTTAAAATTCAAGCACTTATCAATTTTCAAAATAGCTCGCATCGGTAAATCGTTAAAACTTTTTTCCTCTTATAGCATCTTCATCTAGCCCAATTAGAGCAGCGCTTTATGACCCCAATTGTGAATCTCACCGCAACCTGTCCGAAGGGTTTGGAAGAACTGCTGGCCGATGAATTACGCAGCTTCGGCGCGCAGTCAACGAAATCGCATGTGGCTGGCGTTTCGTTCTCGGCACCGCTTGCTGTCGCTTACCGTGCCTGCCTGTGGTCGCGGCTGGCGAATCGTATTCTGCTGCCACTGGCGCAATTCGAACTCGATAGTGCGCAATCGTTGTATGACGGCGTAGCGGCAATCGAGTGGTGCGATCATTTTTCGCCGGAGGCGACGTTCGTTGTCGATTTCACCGGCACCAATCGAGCGATTAGCAATACCCAATTCGGCGCACAAAAGACGAAGGATGCAGTCGTCGATCATTTCGTCGCGCGCTGCGGCAAGCGGCCGTCGATCGATCTGAAAAATCCCGAATGGCGACTGAACGTCTATCTTCATCGCGATCGTGCGACGGCCAGTATCGATCTCGCCGGCGATAGCCTGCATCGGCGCGGCTATCGCTTTCAGGGTGGTATCGCGCCGCTCAAGGAAAATCTCGCGGCTGCGTTATTGCTGCGCGCCGATTGGCCGGGTATTGCCGCGCGCGGCGGGGCGTTGCTCGATCCCCTGTGCGGTTCCGGTACCTTGCTGATCGAGGGTGCGCTGATGGCGATGGATATTGCGCCCGGTCTGTTGCGCGAGCAGTGGTCGTTCGAATTTTGGCGACAGCACGATAAAAAAATCTGGTCGGCTTTACTCGACGAAGCCCAGCAGCGCAAAGCCAATGCGATGCAACGGCAATGGCCGGAAATTCGCGGCTATGACGCCAGCTCAATGGCCATTCAAGCGGCCGAGGAAAATATCGAAAACGCCGGGCTCACCGGCAAAGTACGTGTCTTGCGCAAAGAGCTCGCGCAATTTGTGAAACCGACACATCAAACGATTGAGACGGGCTTGATCATCACCAACCCACCGTACGGCGAGCGCTTGGGCGAGCAGGAAAGCCTGCGTCATCTATATGCGCACATCGGCGAGCGTCTGCGCGAAGAATTTGTCGGCTGGCGCGCAGCGATTTTCACCGGCAATCCCGACCTCGGCAAAACGATGGGATTGCGCAGCAATAAACAATATCGCTTGTTCAATGGTGCAATTCCCGCCCAATTGCTGCTGTTTCAAATCGAGCCGGAATATTTCGTCAATCGCGAAAAAACCGTAACGCAAAATACCAATGAAAATACTCCATCGGCTCCATCGATAGAACTGACGTCCGGCGCGCAAATGTTTGCGAACCGTGTGCAGAAAAATCATAAGCGCTTGCAGAAATGGCTCAAGCAAACCCAGACCGGTTGCTATCGAGTGTACGACGCCGATATGCCCGAATATTCGGTCGCTATCGATGTGTATGGCGATTGGGTGCATGTCGCCGAATACGCACCGCCGTCGTCGGTAAATCCCGAAGCAGCTGAGCAGCGTTTGCGCGAAGTGCTCAGCGCAATTCCGGTCGCGCTCGGTGTGTCGCCGCAAAAAATTGCGCTAAAGCAGCGCGCGCGCCAGCGCGGGAAAACGCAGTATCAAAAGGTCGATCAACGCGCTCAGTTCATCGAAGTGCGTGAGGGGAATGCACGATTGCTGGTTAATCTCACCGATTATCTCGATACCGGTTTGTTTCTCGATCATCGACCGGTGCGATTGAAAATTGCCGAGCTGGCGAAGGGTAAACGTTTCCTGAATTTATTCTGTTACACCGCAACGGCGAGTGTGCAGGCGGCGATTGGCGGTGCATTGAGCACGACCAGCGTTGATCTTTCGCAAACGTATCTGGACTGGGCGCGACGTAATTTTGCGTTGAATGGTTTGAGCGAGGCGCGCAATCATTGCGTACACGCCGACTGCCGTACCTGGCTCGCAGATTGTCAGCAGCAATTCGATTTGATTTTGCTCGACCCGCCCACCTTTTCGAATTCGAAACGGATGGACGATACGCTCGATATTCAACGCGATCAGGTCGACTTAATTCATCAGGCGATGCGCGTGCTGACACAGGATGGCTTGTTGATTTTTTCAAACAACCGTAAACGCTTCGAACTCGATCCGGTGGTCAGTGAAATTTTTGCCGTTGAAAATGTGTCGCGGTGGTCGCTCGATCCCGATTTCGAGCGCTCACCGGATATTCATCAGTGCTGGTTTATTCGCAAAAAATAATTAGCGAATTTTTATTTACGGGAATTAACGCACCAACAGTTCTCGCAAAATAACTTCGTACATTTGCGACAGCTTGTCGAGGTCGGCCGCAACGACATGCTCGTCGACTTTATGAATCGTCGCGTTCACTGGCCCAAGTTCGACGACTTGGGCGCCGGTCGGTGCGATGAAGCGCCCATCCGAAGTGCCGCCCGCAGTCGATAATTCGGTGGCGATGCCGGCGACTTCGCGAATCGCTGTTTGCGTTGCGCGCACCAGATCACCTTCCGGTGTTAAAAACGGAGCGCCGCTGAGCGACCATTCGATCGTATAGTCGAGGCCGTGTTTTTGCAGAATGGCTTCGGTGCGCTCACGCAGTTGCACTTCGGTGAGTTCGGTCGAAAAACGAAAATTAAATAACGCTTCAAGCTCGCCCGGAATAACGTTAGTTGCGCCGGTGCCGCTATTGATGTTCGAAATCTGAAACGATGTCGCCGGAAAAAACGCATTGCCGTTATCCCACTGCTGCGCACTTAATTCAGCCAGTGCAGCCATTGCCAGATGAATCGGATTGCGCGCTTTTTCCGGATAGGCGACGTGTCCCTGCACACCTTTGACAATTAATTTTGCGCCAAGCGATCCACGTCGACCGTTTTTGATCGTATCGCCGACGGTGTTCGACGACGATGGTTCGCCGACGACACACCACTGAATTTTTTCGTTGCGCTGTTCGAGCCACTCGACAACCTTGATCGTGCCATCGACAGCAATCCCTTCCTCGTCACTAGTGATCAGAAATGCAATGCGTCCACGGTGCGCAGGATGTGAACCAACGAAGCGCTCGCACGCCGTTACCATCGCGGCGAGGCTGCCTTTCATATCGGCGGCGCCGCGACCGAATAACTTGCCGTCGATCACTGCCGGCTCGAACGGCGGATTTTGCCATTGCTGCTCGGGACCGCTCGGAACGACATCGGTATGCCCCGCAAAACAAACAATGGGTCCTTCGCTGCCGCGAACGGCCCAGAAATTATCGACGTCGCCGAAGCGTAGCGGCACCGTATCGAAACCGATGGCGGCGAGACGTTGCATCATCAATTGCTGACAACCGTCGTCGCGCGGTGTCACCGAGCGGCGCTGCATCAAATCGAGCGTCAATTGCAGAGTCGGGCTAAGAGCTGGGCTAAGTGTCGTCATCGCTTCATTCGAAATAATCGGGATTGAAAAAACAGCGTTATAAAGCTGTCATTAAAATTTCGCGTGTTTGTCACGCAGCAACGTTAAATTCTGGCTTCGATATAACGTCGGAGTCATGCCATGAACGACCGCGCTGTTGCAACGGTGAATTCCCGCGAACGTCTGCGCAACGAAATTGCGCACGAAGTCGAACAGTTTCTGCGTCGCGGCGGCAGTATAGAAACGGTTCCCGGTCCTGCCGCCAACAACGCGCGCCCCGTTGGCACTATCTGGTGGGACGCGCGTGGTTCGATGTTAGCGCAATAATTTTCGAGTTAATTATGCGCATGCAGTTCGGCGTTCAATTCGATCGCAGATTTGTTCGTCAATACTTCGATGGCGCCGTTGACGGAATTGCGACGGAATAGCAGATCGTTCTTACCGGCTAAATCGCGCGCTTTGACTTTCTGCACCAGCTTGCCCTCACCATCGAGCAGCGCTACCACCGCGCCGGCCGTAATATACAGGCCAGCTTCAATGGTGCAGCGATCGCCGAGTGGAATGCCGACGCCGGCGTTCGCGCCAATCAGGCAGCCTTTGCCGAGCGAAATAATAACGTTGTTGCCGCCCGACAGTGTGCCCATCGTCGAACAGCCGCCGCCGAGATCCGAGCCGGCACCGACAAATACGCCTGCGGAAATCCGGCCCTCAACCATGCCGGGGCCTTCGGTGCCCGCGTTAAAGTTGACGAAACCTTCGTGCATGATCGTGGTGCCTTCGCCGAGGTAGGCACCGAGCCGTACGCGCGCCGTATGTGCAATGCGAACGCCGCTCGGCACCACGTAATTACTCATTTTCGGGAATTTATCGACCGACATGACTTCGAGTAATTCACCGCGCAGGCGTGCCTGCAATTGGCGATTCGATAATTCGTTTAAATCGACAGCGCCTTGCGATGTCCAGGCCACATTCGGCAATACGCCGAAAATTCCGGTAAGCGCGATTTGATGCGGTTTGACCAGACGATGCGACAGCAAATGCAACTTCAAATACGCTTCGGGCACGGACTGCGGGTTAGTATCGGTCTCGATCAACGTGGCAACGCGTGGCTGTGAACTGTCGAGTAACGATAGCGCGATGTCGGCTTGATTAATCTCACCGGCGGCACGCAATGCTTTTTCGAGCGCTTTCAATCCATTGTTATCGAGATCGAGAGCGACATTGCCGCCTGCGTACTGCAATGTTTGCTTAACTGCTTCGAGTACTGCCGACGATGGCTTTATCAACGGAGCTGCATAAAAAACTTCGAGCCAATCGCCTTTTTGATTGCGGGTGCCGACGCCGAGGCCGAGCGCGAAATGTGTCATTACAATTACCTGCGTTATAAAGTGTGTTGTTTGAAAATCGTCGCGTAACGATCGGCGCTGAAACCGACAAAGCGTTGATGGCCGATATCGAGTAGCGGTCGTTTAATTAAGGCCGGCTGCGCCAAAATTAACGCGGCTGCGTTTTCGATGTGCAAATTCGTGCGCGTCGTTTCGTCGAGTTGCTTCCAGGTCGTGCCGCGTCGATTGATTAATTCATCGAGGCCGATTTCCTGAACCCACTGCTCTACCTGTGATGCGTCGATACCGTCGACACGAAAATCGTGGAATCGATATTCGACACGATGCTGATCAAGCCACTGACGAGCCTTTTTCACGGTGTCGCAGTTCTTGATGCCGTATAGCGTTGCAGTCATGAATATAAGTCAGCTCTTACGCAAGCGGGCGAGTAAACGCAGGATGCGTTTCTTGCGGCGTCAGCCGCGAAATCTAACTGCATCAGGAGATGTAGTTAGATGCCGGTTAATAGAATAACAAATTGAGTACGCGTCTCAGGCTTTTTTGTGGACTTTTGCATGCTTTCGATCGGGGTAGAGAGCGCGGCAAATATCGCATGACCGTCCATCGCAGCCGCGGGCGGAGCAATATTCGCGACCGTAATAAATAATCTGTAGATGCAGATCGTTCCATTTTTCGCGGGGAAACAGCTTCTTTAAGTCGCGCTCGGTTTGCACGACGCTCTTGCCATTGCTCAGGCCCCAGCGTTGCGCGAGACGGTGGATATGTGTGTCGACAGGAAATGCCGGTTCGCCGAATGCCTGCGACATCACCACGCTGGCGGTCTTGTGGCCGACACCGGGCAACTCTTCGAGCGCGGTCCAATCCGCCGGTACTTCACCGTGATAGCGCTCGACCAGAATTTTCGACAATTCACTGATCGCGCGCGCCTTCTGCGGCGCAAGTCCGCAACTGCGAATCAGTTGCTGAATTTCCTCGACCGGCACCTGCGCCATTTTGAATGCGTTGTTGGCACGCGCAAATAATGCCGGCGTGATCAGATTGACGCGTGCATCGGTGCATTGCGCCGATAACAAAACGGCAATCAACAGTGTGAATGCATCGCTATGCTGCAATGGAATCGGCGGTTGCGGGTATAGCTGTTGCAAGCGATTCAATACGAACTCGGCGCGATCTTTTTTTAGCATTTCGGCGTCGATTAAAGTGAAGTGGTGAAGCGGCGAATACGCTCCGCCGCTTCGATGCATTCATCGAGTCCCGCAACCAGCGCCATCCGTATCCGCTCACGGCCTGGATTGCCGGCAGCGGTCTCGCGCGCGAGATATTGTCCCGGCAATACGGTGACGTGTTGTTGTGCGAATAAATCACGCGCGAATACGCAGTCATCGACGGGGGTTTTTGCCCATAAATAAAAGCCTGCATCGGGGCGCGCGACATTGAGGGCACCGCCGAGAATATTCAACACTGCGTCGAATTTGCGTCGATATAATTCGCGATTGTCGCGCACGTGTTGTTCGTCGTTCCAGGCGGCAATGCTTGCGCGTTGATTTTGTACGGGCATCGCACAGCCGTGATAAGTGCGATACAGCAGAAATTTTTTCAGTACGTCGGCATCGCCAGCGACGAAACCGGAGCGTAATCCCGGCACGTTCGACCGTTTCGACAAACTGTGAAAAACGACGCAGCGACGATAATCATCCCGCCCGATATTGCGACAGACTTGCAGCAAGCCGAGCGGCGGCGTTGCTTCGTCGAAATAAATTTCCGAATAGCATTCGTCGCTGGCGATGACGAAGTCATGACGATCGGCGAGCGCAATCAATTTTTCCAGCGTGGGGGCATCGAGCACCGCGCCGGTGGGGTTGCCGGGGCTACACAAAAACAGTAATTGGCAGCGTTGCCATATTGCTTCCGGAATTGCATCGAAATCGGGAACGAAATCGTTGTCCGCGATGCAATTAACGAAATACGGTTCGGCACCTGCGAGATAGGCAGCACCCTCATAAATCTGATAAAACGGATTCGGCGAAATGATCAACGGATTATCGCTGCGATCGATTATCGCTTGCGCGAATGCGAACAACGCTTCACGCGTTCCGTTGACTGGCAGAATCTGGGTTTCGGGATCGAGCGTCTGCAATTGAAAGCGACGTGTGGCCCATGCCGAAATTGCTTCGCGCAATTCGGCGATACCCTTCGTGTTCGGATACGTCGATAGCTGCGCTAGATTGTTGATCACCGCGTCGCGGACGAATGCCGGTGCCGCATGCTTTGGTTCGCCGATCGATAACGCGATATGCGACAGCGCGGGCGGAGTGATGCCGGCTTTCAGTGCGGTAAGTTTTTCGAACGGGTAGGGCTGAAGTTTATCGAGATCGGGATTCATCGCGTCATATCAAAGGCCGCTCATGCTGCGGCGCGTTCGTCCAATTCTTTTTTGATCGTGGTCTGAATTGCATCGCACAATTCGGGATCGACAATCGGCTGCTGGTTAGCATCGGTCACAAAGAACACGTCCTCGACGCGTTCGCCGAGCGTGGTGATTTTCGCGTTCTGTAATTGAATGCCGAAGCTATAGAAAATGCGGCCGATCCGCGCGAGCAAGCCAGGGCGATCGGGCGTGATGACTTCGAGCACCGTCTGATTTTTTTTCGTATCGGTGAACATCGTCGTCGTCGTCGGCATCGAAAATAAACGCAATTGTCGCGGCGTGCGTTTGCGCATAATCTCCGGCGACAAATCGGCTTTTTTCAATTGCTCGCGCAAAAATAGTTTGATGTGTTCGAGCCGCTGCGCGTCGTCGTTAATCGGTTTTCCGCTGGCGTCGAGCACAAAGAATGTATCGAATACGAAACCGGTGTCGGAGTTGTACAGTCGCGCGTCCTGAATGCTCAGATCGAGCTGTTCCATCGCCGCTGCGAGCATTGCAAACAAGTGTGGGCGATTGCGCGAATGCACGAAAATCTGCGTCGCCGATTCGAACAGAATTTCGCTGCTGTCCTTGATCAAAACCACCGGTTCTTCGCGGTTGCGATGCTGTGCGATGGCCTGCGTATGCCAGACGATATCTTCGACTTTCTCGCGCAGGAAATAATCTTCCCCGACATTCGCCCATAGCGCGCGTAATTCGTCTTCGCTAAAGCCGAGATATTCGAGCTGGTCGATGGCGGTTTGCTGCGCTTCTTCGATCCACTCTTGTTTGTCGATGGGATTTTCGAGGCCGCGTCGCAATGCGCGTTTCGTTTCGGCGTATAGCTGGCGCAGAAGCGATGCCCGCCAGGCATTCCACAGCGTTGGGTTCGTCGCGCTGATGTCGGCGACGGTCAGCGAGAATAAATAATCGAGGTGCAGCTGATCGCCGACTTCGAGCGCGAAATTGCGCACGATTTCGGGGTCGGAAATGTCCTGGCGCTGCGCAACCGAAGACATCAATAAATGTTTTTCAACCAGCCACATGATGAGGTTGGTATCGCGTTTATTCAGTTCGTGGCGTTCGCAAAACGCTTGTGCATCGGCAGCGCCGAGCGTCGAATGATCGCCGCCTCGTCCTTTAGCAATATCGTGATACAGGCCAGCGATATATAGCAGTTCAATTTTCGGCAGCCGCGCCACGATGCGTGCGACCACCGGATATTTTTGCATCGCGTTGTCATATTGAAATCGCCGCATGTTTTTGACGACTTCGAGCGTGTGCGCATCGACGGTATAAATATGAAACAGATCGTGCTGCATGCGGCCGACGATGCGGCCGAATTCGGGCAGGTATTTGCCGAGTACACCATATCGATTCATTCGACGCAGCATTTGCGCGACTTTGTGCGGTGAGCGCAACAGTTCCATGAATAGGCGCGTGTTGCGGCGGTCATTGCGAAAGTTGTCGTCGATCAAATGCACGCTGTCGCGAATCAAACGAATCGTCGCGGCGCGAATGCCATCGATGCGTACGTTCTGCGCCATCAATACGAAAATTTCGAGCAACGCCGATGGTGTGCGTTCGAATACCATCTCGTTGTTCACTTCGAGATAGCCGTTGCGAACGCGAAAACGTTGATTGATTTCGAGAATGTTTTCCGGCTCGCAGGCTTGCAAGATCGCTTCGTCGAAATGTTGCATCAACACTTCGTTCAGTTCGCCGAGGGCAAGCGCCCAGCGATAGTAGACCTGCATGAAGCGTTCGACGCCGAGCCGCGTATTGGTATCTTCGTAACCGAAAATTTTTGCGAGCGTGCGCTGGTGATCGAACAGCAGCCGATCTTCTTCGCGCCCCGCCACCATGTGCAGTGCGTAACGCACGCGCCAGAGAAAATCGCGACCTTCGAGCAGGATATTTAATTCGTCACGCGATAAAAAACCGCGCTCGATCAGTTCTTCGAGCTGCTGCGTCCCGTAATGGCGCTTGGTAACCCAGCTGATCATTTGAATATCGCGCAGACCGCCTGGCGAGCTTTTTACATTCGGCTCAAGGTTGTATTCGGTGTTGCCGTATTTACGGTGTCGCTCGATCTGTTCGGTCCATTTCGCGCGGAAAAATTCGCGGCTCGGCCATATTTGATCCGGACCGGTCGCAGCGAGCATTGCCTCGAATAATTCCTGCGAGCCGGCGATGACTCGCGACTCCATCAGATTGGTCGCAACCGTGATATCGGCTGCTGCAGCCTGGCGGCATTCGGCGATGGTGCGCACGCTGTGGCCAATCTGCAGGCCGATATCCCAAAAAAAAGTGACGACGCCCTCAGCGCTGGCGAAATAATTTTCGTTGTCGTCGGGTAGCAGAACCAGCAGATCGATATCGGAGTGCGGATGCAATTCGCCGCGTCCGTAGCCGCCGACTGCAATCAGCGTGGGCGGCGTTGTCGGCCACGATTGTTGTTGCCAGATGGCGCGCAGCAGATTGTCGATAAAGCACGCGCGCTGGTGAACGATGTCGCGAATGCTGTCGCCACGTTGAAATGCATCATCGAAATAACGATTGGCGCGCTCGATCGCGGCCTTGCATTCGGGCAGGGCGCTGCGCGCATCTAAATCGATGGCGAAGGTCGCTGGATCAAAGTTATCGCCGGCAGTCGATGACGACATGGGTCAGGCCGTTGTGCGCGCGAAGGGTTCGTCCGAGCGCGCGGTCAGCACTTCGACGCCGTCATGGGTGACCAGCACCATGTGCTCCCATTGCGCCGACAAGCGGCCGTCCTTGGTGGAGACGGTCCAGCCGTCTTTCTGGTTCAGTTTCACGTGTCGTTTGCCGGCGTTGATCATCGGCTCGATCGTGAAGATCATGCCTTCCTTTAATTCCATGCCGGTGCCGCGCTGGCCGTAATGGAGTACCTGCGGATCTTCGTGGAACGTCGTGCCAATGCCGTGGCCGCAGTATTCGCGAACCACCGAATAGTAGTGGGCTTCGGCATGATGCTGAATGGCATGGCCGATATCGCCGAGTCGCGCGCCGGGTTTGACCTCGGCAATGCCGCGATACAGGCATTCCTTCGTGATGCGAATCAGCCGATCGGCATGCGGTTGCGGCGCGCCGACATGAAACATCGCGCTGGTATCGCCGTGGTATCCATCTTTTATGACGGTGATATCGACATTGATGATGTCGCCTTCCTTGAGGATCTTTTTCTCGGATGGAATGCCGTGGCAAACCACTTCGTTGACCGACGTGCAGATCGATTTCGGAAAGCCGTGATAATTCAACGGCGCGGGAATCGCCTGCTGCACGTTGACGATGTACTCATGGCAGATGCGATCGAGCTCGCCGGTGCTGATGCCGGGCTTCACATAGGGCGCGATCATTTCGAGCACTTCGGCGGCCAGGCGACCGGCGATACGCATTTTTTCAATCTGTTCCGGCGAGTCGGCAGTCACGATCGGGATGAGTCCATTGAAATGTTTCGATAGGGGCGTTTGCCCGAGAAAATTGCTCGGGCATTGTAAACCAGGGCACCCTCGCGCAATCAACCGCTACGGAGCATTTTCGGCTTTCGGCACAAGTCCTGTTGTGGTATAAAGCGCGTCCGCCGTTGGGCGGGCTTAATTGTTCTATTTATTTAACGCCGCACACGTATCGTCACAGTGGTCTGGGTGCTCCCCTCTTTTAGTTGAGAGGGCGGGTGGATTGCTGGGATGCGTGGAGGACTAACCCAATCAAGGAATCATCATGTCTCAAGTAAGCATGCGCGAAATGCTGCAAGCCGGTGTCCACTTCGGCCACCAAACCCGTTTCTGGAACCCGAAAATGGCACAGTACATTTTCGGCGCCCGCAACAAGATCCATATCATCAACCTCGAGCACACCGTACCGACATTCAACGATGCCCTGACTTTCGTACGCAAGCTGGCAGGTAACAAGAATAAGATTCTGATGGTCGGCACCAAGCGCTCGGCCAGCAAAATCATCAAAGAGCAAGCAGCTCGTTGCGGCATGCCATTCGTCAGCCACCGCTGGCTCGGCGGCATGTTGACCAACTACAAAACCATTCGCCAGTCGATCAAGCGTCTGCGTGAGCTCGAAGCGCAAAGTCAGGACGGCACATTCGCCAAACTGACCAAGAAAGAAGCGCTGATGCGTACCCGTGAAATGGAAAAACTCGAACGCTCGATCGGCGGTATCAAGGAAATGGCGGGTCTGCCCGATGCGCTGTTCATCATCGACGTCGATCACGAGCGCATTGCGATCCAGGAAGCCAACAAGCTCGGCATTCCGGTGATCGGTGTGGTCGATACCAACAGCAATCCGGATGGCGTTGATTACGTCATCCCCGGCAACGACGACGCGATTCGCGCAGTCAAGCTGTACGCGACTGCTATCGCTGAAGCCGTTATTGCCGGCCGTGGCGACAATGGCGCCGCGATGACTCCTGACGAATTCGTCGAAGTCAAAGCAGACGAGGCGAGCGCTGCCGAGTAATCGTCGCGCCGCCAGCTGATCAAAGGGGGCTAGGCCCCCTTTTTTCGGACGGTCGTTTATCGAATGGCTGGGCCGGTAATTAACTGGCCAAGTCGTAATTAATAGAATGGATCGCGTGGCAGTCCATTCGACGTGGAGGAATCTGCAATGGCAGAAGTAACGGCATCCCTGGTAAAAGAACTGCGCGAGCGCACTGGCCTCGGCATGATGGAATGTAAAAAGGCTCTGGTCGAATCCGAAGGCGATATCGAAAAGGCCATCGAAGAACTGCGCAAATCGAGCGGCATGAAGGCGGCGAAAAAAGCTGGCCGCACCGCAGCTGACGGCGTTGTCGCGACCAAACTCGCCGCCGATGGCAGCTACGGCGTGCTGGTTGAAGTCAATAGCGAAACCGACTTCGTCGCGCGCGATGGCAATTTCCTTGCGTTCGTGGCGCAGGTCGTCGACAAAGCGTTTGCGAGCAAGCAAAGCGATGTCGCAGCGTTGATGGACGGCGAACTCGAATCTGCGCGTCAGGCGCTCGTGCAAAAAATCGGCGAAAACATCAGTGCGCGCCGTGTGCGTGTCGTGAGCGCCGCGAATGGCGTGGTCGGCACCTATGTGCACTCGACCAACCGCATCGGCGTGCTCGTTGCGCTGAAAGGCGGCGATGCGGAACTTGCGAAGGATGTCGCGATGCACGTAGCGGCGGTTAACCCGCAGGTGGTCCGTCAGGAAGATATGTCGGCCGACGTGATTGCGAAGGAAAAAGAAATCTACACCGCGCAAGCGGCAGAAAGCGGCAAGCCGGCCGATATCATCGAGAAGATGGTGATGGGCCGTGTGAAGAAATTCCTCGCGGAAAGCGCGTTGCTCGATCAACCGTTCGTGAAGGATCCCGAAACCACCGTTGGCGCTCTGGTCAAAAAGGCCGGCGCGGAAGTGATCGAGTTTGTTCGCTTCGAAGTCGGTGAAGGCATCGAGAAGCAGGAAGTGGATTTCGCTGCGGAAGTTGCCGCAGCGGCGCAAGTTAAAGGCTGAAACAGGCCAAGCGTGCACGGGGCCAATCGGCCCCGTTTTCGTATTCCGGAGACGCAATCCCTGCGCGCTCCAAAAGTCATGGCGAATGGTGGAGAAGGGCATGTCGAATCAGTCGCGCGACCGTAAATTCAAACGTATTTTGCTGAAGCTCAGTGGCGAGGCGCTCGGCAAGGACGGCGTCGGCATCGATCCAAGAATCCTCGACCGCATGGCGCTCGAAATCGGTCAGCTGATCGGGATCGGCGTGCAGGTTGGGCTGGTCGTCGGCGGCGGCAATCTATTCCGCGGCGCGGCGCTACAGGCGGCGGGTCTCGACCGCGTGACCGGTGATCACATGGGCATGCTGGCAACCGTGATGAACGGCTTGGCGATGCGCGATGCGCTCGAACGCAGCAATATCGCATCGCGTGTGATGTCGGCAATTCCGATGAGTGGTGTTGTCGATTACTACGATCGACGCAAAGCGGTGCGCGCGCTCGAGCGCGGCGAAGTCGTGATTTTTGCAGCGGGTACCGGCAATCCATTTTTCACCACCGATTCTGCGGCGTGTCTGCGCGGGATCGAAATCAATGCCGAGCTGGTGCTGAAAGCGACGAAAGTGGACGGCATTTACAATGACGATCCAATGCGCAATCCCGATGCCGTAAAATACGAACACCTCACCTACGACGAAGTGCTCGATCAAAAGCTGGGCGTGATGGATTTGACGGCGATCTGTTTATGCCGCGACCACAATATGCCGATCCGCGTATTCGCGATGGAGAAGGTGGGTGCGTTGTTGAACATCGTGGTCGGCGGCAAAGAAGGTACCCTCGTACAGGGCTAACCTAAGGCAGGGCTAAGCCATTGCGGTAGTTCGCACATTAATTTATCGGAGAGTTCACGTGATCGACGAATTAAAAAAAGACGCCGAAGACCGGATGAAAAAAGCGGTCGATGTGCTCGGCCATAACTTCAACAAAATCCGTACGGGTCGCGCGCACCCCAGTTTGCTCGACACCATTCGCGTCAATTATTACGGCAGTGAAGTTCCGCTCAGCCAGGTCGCCAACGTCGGCGTCGAAGATGCGCGCACGCTGACCGTATCGCCGTGGGAGCGCAACATGGTGCCCGACGTCGAGAAGGCGATTATGAAATCCGATCTCGGCTTGAATCCGAGCACTGCGGGTACGGTGATACGCATTCCCATGCCGCAGCTGACCGAAGAGACGCGTAAAGGCTATATCAAGCAGGCGCGTCAGGAAGCCGAGAACGCGCGGGTATCGATCCGCAATGTGCGCCGCGATGTACTCGCCGACATCAAAGACCTGTTGAAGGAAAAGGAAATCGGCGAGGATCAGGAGCGCAAGGCGCAGGACGATGTTCAGAAGCTCACCGACCGCTACATCGCCGAAGCCGATAAGGCGTTGGCTGCGAAAGAAAACGATCTGATGGCAATCTGAGCTGCCATTTGCCCCGAGGCTCTATGACCGATAGCAATCAGGCTGCCGCGTTGAGGCGTGTTCCGCGTCACGTGGCAATTATCATGGATGGTAATAACCGCTGGGCTACCGCGCGCAGATTGCCGGGAGCGGCGGGGCATCGCGCCGGGGTTGAGGCGATTCGCGGTGTGATGCGCAGTTGTCGCACGCATGGCGTGCAGGTGCTGACACTGTTCGCCTTCAGCAGCGAAAACTGGAATCGCCCCAGTGCCGAAGTCGCCGCCCTCATGCAATTGTTTTCGACCTACCTCGGCAGCGAAGTCAAAAAGCTGCATCGCGACAATGTGCGGTTGCGGTTTATCGGCGAGCGCTCGCGACTCAATGCCGGTTTGCAAAAAAAAATGACGGCGGCCGAACACCTGACCGCAGACAATACCGCCTCGGAGCTGGTTATCGCAGTGGACTACGGTGGCCAGTGGGACATCGTCAACGCTGCTCGTCAGTTGGCGCAGCGCGTGGCTGCTGGCGAACTCTCCGCAGCGCAAATTGATATCGAACAGTTCGATAAAGCCACTGCACTGTCCGAGCTGCCAAAGCCGGATCTGCTCATTCGCACTGCCGGCGAACAGCGCATCAGCAATTTCCTCCTCTGGCAGATCGCCTATACCGAACTCTACTTCACCGATGCGCTCTGGCCGGATTTTGGCGAGGCGGAAATGCAGCGCGCATTACAGGCATACGATCAGCGCGAGCGACGTTTTGGCGGGCGTGAATCCATGTCGATAGCCGAGGCTGCCAGCGATGCTTAAACAGCGATTGATCACCGGTTTTTTACTGGCGGGCGTAGCGTTGGCGGCAATCATCTGGCTGCCGGCGATGTGGCTGGTGGGATTGCTTGCGCTGATCGTGCTCGCAGCGTGTTGGGAGTGGGCGGATCTTTCGGGATTGCAGACATTTTGGGCGCGCTCGTTGTATTGCGCGCTATCGATCGGTGCGTCGGTCGCATTAGTGGGGCTAACGGGTCTTGCCACGACAACGCCCGATTATCAAGTAATACGCTGGGTGCTTGTCATCGCTGCGGTATGGTGGCTTCTCGCGCTGTTGCTGGTGAAAGCATTCCCGGCCAGTGGCGCGTGGTGGGGTTCGGTGCCGTTGCGCCTCGCGATGGGCTGGTTGGCATTGCTGCCGGCATGGCTTGCATGCGTCTATTTGCGTCTGCAAGCCGATGGCGAATGGAAAATCCTGTTTTTACTGACTCTGGTTGCCGCCGCCGATATCGGTGCGTATTTCAGCGGCAGCAATTTCGGCAGGCATAAGCTGGCGCCGGCGGTAAGTCCCGGCAAGTCGTGGGAGGGATTCTGGGGCGGCCTGGCGGCTGGTCTGCTGTTTACGGTCGTGGTGCACTTCGTTTTCTGGCAACAGTTGCCGTTATCCGCATTCCTGGTGATCGCAGCGGCTACGGTATTGGCGTCGGTGCTGGGCGATCTGGTGGAAAGCATGGTGAAACGCTTCCGCGGCGTGAAGGACAGCAGCAATCTGCTGCCCGGTCACGGCGGCGTGATGGATCGGCTCGATAGCATCAGCGCAGCGGCACCGGTATTCGCGCTCGGCTTGTTACTGGCGGCATGATGGCAACGTTAAAAACAGTTACGGTTCTCGGCGCCACGGGCTCCATTGGCGCCAGTACGCTCGATGTCATCGCGCGTCACCCCGATCGCTATCGCGTGTTCGCGCTCACCGCCAACTTTAATATCGATAAACTCGCCGAGCTTGCGGTGCAATACCGGCCCCGATATGTCGTCGCGAATAATGGCGGTGCGGCGCAATTGCGCATGCGCCTAGCCACCGTTGCTCCCGATACTGAAGTGTTGTCGGGCGGCGAGGGGCTGCAGTTTGTCGCCGCGCATCCCGACGCCGACGTCGTCGTCGCGGCGATCGTGGGCGCTGCCGGCCTGGAGCCGACGATGGCGGCGGTTAAGGCGGGCAAGCAGATTTTGCTCGCCAATAAAGAATCGCTGGTGATGGCGGGGCCGTTGTTCATGCAGGCGGTCGCTGAATCCGGTGCGGTGCTGCTTCCCGTCGACAGCGAGCACAACGCGATATTCCAATGCATGCCTGCCGACTATCGTCGCGGCCTGAACACTGTCGGTGTGCGTCGTATTTTGCTGACCGGTTCCGGCGGGCCTTTTCGCGACACGCCGCTGGCGGCGCTCGATCAGGTCACACCGGCGCAGGCAATCGCACATCCCAACTGGTCGATGGGTCCGAAGATTTCTGTCGATTCGGCCACGATGATGAACAAAGGACTCGAGCTAATCGAGGCTTGCTGGCTGTTCGATGCCAAGCCCGAGCAGGTGCAGATAGTCGTGCATCCGCAATCGGTGATTCATTCAATGGTCGAATACGTCGACGGCTCGGTACTGGCGCAGCTCGGAAATCCGGATATGCGCACACCGATCGCCCACGCGCTGGCATGGCCCGAGCGCATCGATTCAGGCGTCGGCGCACTCGATCTTATCGCCCAAGGACGTCTCGATTTTCGAGCGCCGGACTTCGAGCGCTTTCCCTGCCTAAGACTGGCGATCGAAGCTATCCGGCGCGGTGGCACGGCGCCGGCACTGCTAAACGCTGCAAATGAAGAAGCCGTCACCGCATTCCTCGATAACCGGTTGCCCTTTACCGCCATCGCCCGGGTGATCGAACACGTGCTCACCGAAATTGCAGAGTCTGAACCGCATACGCTTGAAGAGGTCCAAACCGCCGATCGAGCTGCGCGTGAATTGGCCGTTGCCTTCATTCGCTCCATAGGTAATTGATGATGAATGTTGTACAGATGATTTTGATCACCGCTGTCACGCTCGGCGTGTTGGTGACGATCCATGAATACGGGCATTTTTGGGTGGCGCGTCGTTGCGGCGTGAAGGTGCTGCGTTTCAGCATCGGTTTTGGTAAGGCGCTGTTTCGTTGGCATGACCGGCACGGTACGGAATTCGTCGTCGCTGCGATTCCGCTCGGTGGATACGTGAAAATGCTCGATGAGCGCGAAGGCGAGGTCGCGCCTGAATTGCTGCCAATGAGCTTCAACCGGCAACCGGTCACCCGCCGAATCGCGATTGTCGCCGCCGGCCCGATCGCTAATTTTCTGCTCGCCATCGTGCTGTTCTGGGCGATTTTCGTTTCTGGAATCAGCGGCGTGGCGCCGATCATTGGCGCGATTAAACCCGATTCGCCCGCTGCCGTTGCCGGCTTGGCCGAGGGCCAGGAAATCGTCGCTATCGATGGTGACGAAACGCCGACGTGGCAGGCGGTCGATGAGCGTCTGATGCGCCGCCTGGGCGAGAGCGGTCCGCTGCAAGTCTCGGTTAAGCGTCCGGATACCGACGCGGTACAGCAGGTCACGGTTCAACTCGACAACTGGCTGGCCGGACAGGAAGTGCCCGACATGATCGGCAGTCTTGGCATCGAATTGTGGCGCCCCCGCGGCGAACCTGTGATCGAGCGCCTGATGCCGAACGGTCCTGCGGAGCGTGCCGGTTTGAAAGTTGGCGATCGAATAGAAGCGGCCAACGGTGAAGCGATGCCTGATTGGCAAACCTGGCTGGATTACGTGAGAGCGCGTCCCGAGCAGTTGCTCAAGCTGAGTGTCCTGCGAGGGGAGGAGCGACTCGACATCGAGGTCACGCCAGAGCGCAAAGTAGACGAAAGCGGCAAGGCGTACGGCCTTGTGGGTTTGGTCGGAACGATCAAATGGCCGGAATCGATGGAGCGCAGTTTCAGTTATTCGCCGCTAAGCGCCGTCGTTCCCGCGTTAAAGCGCACCTGGACGATGTCGGTGGTGACGCTCGAATCCATCAAGAAAATGATTCTCGGCATGATCTCGCCAAAAAACTTGAGCGGTCCGATCACGATTGCTAAAGTGGCGACCGCTTCGGCCCAGATGGGTTGGGAGCCGTATGTCGCGTTTCTGGCTTTTTTCAGTGTCAGTCTCGGAGTTTTAAACCTATTGCCGATTCCGGTGCTCGATGGTGGCCACATTCTTTTTGCATTGCCGGAATTGATTACCGGCAAGCCACTGCCGGAAAAAGTGCAAGCGTTCGGTCAGCAGATCGGTTTGTTCATCATCGTTGGCGTCATGCTGCTGGCGCTGTATAACGATTTGCTGCGACTGTGATCACCACCGAGTGCGCTCTCGTTAAAAGTGTCGCTGGAATAACAAATGGTGGTGTCGATTCAACGATGCCGCACTGGCTGGATTTATCCTGGTAAAAATTTGCTGATGAAACGTCGTCGTTTGTTTTCGGCTATTGGTCTGCTGTTGGGCAGCATTTCTGCGCAAGCCAGTGATGGCTTTGTCGTTTCCGACATTCGTGTTGAAGGGCTGCAGCGTATTTCAGCAGGCACGATCTTCGCCGCCATGCCGATCAACGTCGGCGATCAAATCGATCAAGATGTTTTAGGCGGTGCAATTCGCAGTCTTTTTCAGACGGGTAATTTCGACGATGTGCGTATCGCGCGCGAGGGCAATGTACTCGTCGTTGTCGTGCAGGAGCGACCGTCGATCAGTGAAATCAAGCTGGACGGCAATAAGGCGATCAAATCCGAGTCGCTGCTTGAGGGTTTGCAGAAACAAGGCCTCGCGGAAGGGCAAGTATTCAAGCGCTCTACATTAGAAGCGATGCGCCAGGAGCTGACGCGTCAATATGTCGCGCAAGGCCGCTACGACGCGAATATCCAGACCGAAGTGATCGCCGAGCCGCGCAACCGCGTATCGGTGCAGATCAATATTGACGAAGGTAATACTGCAAAAATCAAAAATATCGCAATCGTCGGTAACAACAAGTTCGACGATGACACGCTGCGCGATTTATTCGAATTGAAAACTACCGGCTGGTGGTCGTGGCTGAGCGGTAACGACAAATATTCGAAAGAGAAAATGAAAGGCGATCTGGAGAAGCTGAATTCTTATTATCTCGATCGCGGCTTCAGCAAATTTCGCGTTGACTCGACACAGGTGTCGACGACACCGGATCGCAAAGCGGTTTACGTCACTATCAACCTGAATGAAGGTGATGAATACAAGGTCGGTAAAGTCGATTTATCGGGCGATATTATTTTGTCCGAAGAAGAACTGCGTAAATTCATTCTCGTGCGCGATGGCCAGACTTTCTCGCAGGCATTGATCACCAATACCGAACAATTACTGACGAAGCGGCTCGGTAATGAAGGCT
>CAMLJR010000003.1 GCA_946480345.1 uncultured Spongiibacteraceae bacterium | reverse complement strand
GTATTTGATCGCCTGGTTAATAGTGACAACGTATTGTTGGGAGTGTGTTGTGTCTAAAAAAAGAGTGGTTGTTACAGGTATCGGAATGGTTACTCCGGTCGGCAACGATGTTGAATCGACTTGGCGGAATATCCTTGCCGGCCGCAGCGGCATTGCACCGATTACCGCTTTTGATGCAAACGCCTATACCACTCGCTTCAGCGGCGGTATCAAAGAGCTGGATACGACACCCTATTTCGATGCAAAAGAAGCACGAAAAATGGATACGTTCATTCAATACGGGATGGTTGCGGCGCAGCAGGCTATCGAAGACAGCGGTTTGATCATTACCGAAGAAAATGCCGATCGCATCGGCGCGGCGATCGGGTCCGGCATCGGTGGTCTCAATAACATCGAAAAATGCCAGGACATCATCAACACCAGCGGCCCACGTCGCGTTTCGCCGTTCTTCGTACCGGGATCGATCATCAATATGATCGCCGGCAATTTATCGATCAAATATGGATTTAAAGGTCCTAACCTGGCGTTAGTTACCGCATGCACGACCGGTACTCACTGCATTGGTCTCGCGGCGCGTTTGATTTCGTATGGCGATGCCGATGTGATGGTGGTCGGGGGCTCCGAGATGGCAACCACACCGGTGGGCCTTGGCGGTTTCGCAGCCGCGCGTGCGCTGTCGACACGCAACGACGATCCGCAACGCGCGAGTCGCCCATGGGATCGCGATCGCGATGGTTTCGTGCTCGGTGATGGCGCCGGCGTGCTGGTGCTCGAAGAATACGAATTCGCAAAACGTCGCGGCGCACGCATTTATGCGGAGTTAACGGGATTCGGCATGAGTGCGGATGCCTTCCACATGACTTCGCCGCCAGAAGACGGCGCCGGTGCCTTGATGGCGATGCGCAACACGTTGCGCGATGCGAACCTGTCCGCCGATGCGATCGATTACATCAATGCGCACGGCACTTCGACCGTCGCTGGCGATCTGGCGGAGAGTCGCGCGATCGAAACGTTGATGGGCAGCGCTGCCAATAAAGTAGCGGTCAGCTCGACGAAATCGATGATCGGTCATTTGCTCGGCGCAGCAGGTGCAGTGGAAGCAATTTTCAGTGTGCTCGCGATTCGCGATCAAATCGCGCCGCCGACGATCAATCTCGACAATCCCTCCGAGGGGTGCAATTTAAATTACGTGCCTCACACGGCGCAGCCGATGAATATTCAGCATGCGCTGAGTAATTCGTTTGGTTTCGGCGGTACCAACGGCAGTTTGTTGTTCTCCCGTTTATCGTAGCGCTGCCGATCATGTTCGCGTGGCGCAATGGTAAAGCGATCGACGATGCGCTGTTATCGAATCGCGGACTTGCTTACGGCGATGGCTTATTCGAAACGATAAAAATCATTAGCGGTCGCGCGCCATTTCTTGCTTTACATCTACAGCGATTGCAGCGCGATTGTCTGCGTTTGGATATTGCGATTGATATGGCAGCGTTGCGCGATGAAATCGACGCGCTCCTAAATATCCATTGCGAAGGCATTTTAAAAATCATCGTTACCCGTGTCAGTATTACGCGGGGTTACGCGGCGATGCGTTCTGCCGACGGCGACCGATTGCTGTTGTTTTACCCGCAACAATTTCCTTTCGATGCGCGTGCACGCGACGGTGTCGCAATCAGGGTGTGTCGCCAAACACTGGCGGAGCAACCCACGCTTGCCGGCATCAAACATCTCAATCGCCTCGAACAAGTGATTGCACGTGCCGAATGGAGCGATCCCGATATCGCCGAAGGTCTTTTGCTCGATCAGGCTGGCCGCTTAATTGAGGGCACATTCAGCAATGTGTTTTTGGTGAGCAATCAAAACGTACTGACTCCTCGATTGCATCGTTGCGGTGTGGCGGGTGTGATGCGCGAAGTCGTGTTGCAGCAAGCGCGAATATCATCGTTGCCGATATTCGAGCGCGATCTGGTGCTGGACGATTTGTATGCCGCAGATGAAGTGTTTTTAACGAATAGCACAATGGGTATATGGCCCGTACGCAAGATCGAGTGTCTACGTAAGCCCATAGGTGATGTTACGATCGCGCTTCAACAACAACTCGATAATCTGATTCGCAATGAAATTGCGTAGCCGTTTTCGTCGGTACTTCGTTATCGCGCTGTTGGCGATTGTTATCGTTGGAGTATCTGTTCATCAGTTTCAGCGATTTCTGATAACGCCACTTGTGCTTAACGAAGTCCAAAATCTCGATGTCCCGAAAGGCAGCTCGTTTGCGCAAGTCATTCGCGAATTAGCTGCACGCGGCGTCCTGCAGCAACCGCAATTAATGCAACTGTATGTGCGTATTTCGGCGCGCGGACACCGTATCCAGGCCGGCGAATATTTATTAGGGCCGGGTACCACGCCGCTCGATTTGCTCGACATGCTGGAGCGGGGGCGCGTGCGCACCCATGCGTTGACCTTGGTGGAAGGATGGACGCTGACGCAGATGCGCGCCCATCTAGCGAAAGATGCTTTTCTACAGCACCAATTAAAAGAAGTGCCGAACGATAAATTGCTGGCGGCGCTAAACCTGAACATACCGGATTCGATGCTAAGTGCCGCGGATATCGATAACGCCGAAGGCTGGTTTTTTCCCGATACCTATTTATTTTCCGGCGCGACCTCCGATCGCGATGTTCTGCGTCAGGCGCATAGACGTATGCAACAGGTGTTGGCGCAGGAATGGCAGCAGCGTTCGGACAATCTTCCGTATAAAAATCCGTACGAAGCATTGATCATGGCGTCAATTGTCGAGCGTGAAACCGGTGTTGCGAGTGAGCGCGAGGAAATCGCCGGCGTATTCGTGCGTCGATTGCAGCGTGGTATGTTGCTGCAAACCGATCCGACAGTGATTTACGGCATCGAACAATACGACGGCAATTTACGGCGCAAGGATCTGCAAAATACCGATAATCGGTACAACACGTATTTGCACGCTGGGTTGCCACCAACGCCGATAGCATTGCCGGGGCGTGCAGCGATTCGAGCAGCATTACATCCAGCGGCGGGCGATGCGCTTTATTTCGTGGCGCGCGGCGATGGCAGTCACCAATTCTCGACAAC
Source organism: uncultured Spongiibacteraceae bacterium (assembly GCA_946480345.1). The sequence goes on along the minus strand of CAMLJR010000003.1, from coordinate 51,393 downwards.
GCTCGATGAGCACGAAAGTGCGGTGCGCAAATATCAAATCGAACAGCGGCGTGCGAACTACAGTTCGCGTCCCGGTGGTGACAGCGGTTCTGTATCGACTCAGGCAGCGCCCAAACGGGCATCTTCAAAGCCCTCCAATCAAACAAACGAAAAGCAGCGCAAATGATTCCTCAACGCGGGCTATTTATTACCGTCGAAGGCGGCGAAGGCGTCGGCAAGTCGACGAATATCGCATTTATCGCCGCGCAGATTCGCAGTGCCGGTGTCGATCTGATCTGCACGCGCGAACCCGGCGGCACTGAAATCGCAGAAGCAATTCGTCAGCTGCTATTGCAAAAGCATGCAGAAACAATCGCCGAGCTCGCCGAGTTGCTATTGGTATTTGCTGCGCGCGCGCAGCACATTGCACATGTCATCGAACCGGCGCTGGCAAAAGGGCAATGGGTGTTATGCGATCGTTTCACTGATGCGACGTTTGCGTATCAGGGCGGCGGTCGCGGTTTGAATATCGATGCGATCGCACAACTCGAACAATTAGTGCAGCGCGAGTTGCGCCCCGATGTGACTTTTCTGCTCGACGCGCCGGTCGAAATCGGTCGCGCTCGCGTCGATGCACGTGGCGTCGCCGATCGTTTCGAAAGTGAACAGCAGGTATTTTTCGAACGGGTGCGTGCGGCGTATTTGCAGCGCGCGCAAGTCGAAGCGCAACGTTTTCGCGTTATCGATGCGGCACGGCCGCTCACCGAAGTGCAGGCGCAACTGCAGGCTGCTCTAACACCTTTACTGAGGCGCGGCGATGAGTAGCGCTTTGGTTCAACCGCTGCCGTGGCAACGCGAACAATGGCAGCGCCTGCAGCAACAGCACATGCAACAACAACTTCCGCATGCGATGTTGTTCGCCGGTCCGATCTGTGTCGGCAAGCGCAATTTTGCGCGTGCGTTGTCGGCGATGTTGCTCTGCCAGTCGCCGGTCACGGGAATTGCGTGCGGCACTTGCCGGTCTTGTCTGTTGTTGAATGCAGGCACTCATCCCGATTGGCTTTGGATTGCACCGGAAGAAAGCGGCAAAGCCATCAAGATCGATCAGGTGCGCGGCGTGGTCGATTTCATGGCGCATACGTCGCAGCAGGGCGGACGCAAAATCGCCGTGGTCGAGCCGGCCGAAGCGATGAATCGCAACGCGGCGAATGCGTTGTTGAAAACGCTCGAAGAGCCGAGTGGCAGCGCGCAGTTGATTTTGATCACCGATGCTCCGGGGCGATTGTTGCCGACGATTCGCTCGCGTTGTCAGCGAGTTGATTTTCCGATTCCGCCGACGACACAAAGCCGCGAATGGTTGGCGCTGCGCGGTATCGATTCGGCAAAAATCGCAGCTGCATTAATCGAAGTCGAAGACAAACCCTTGTTGGCCAGCGAACTGCTCGACGGCGATGGCATCGAGCAGCGCGTTCAGCTCGGCACCGATTTACTCGCGTTACTCGACCAAAAAATTTCGTTGATCGCATTGGCCGAGCGCTGGCAACAAAGCGATTGGCTGTTGCTGTTGCAATGGCTGCAAAGCCGGATGGCACTTGCGTTGAAAAGCGCGATGGCAAATAAATCGATCGAGGACGGGCTAATTGCGCGACTTGCTGCGGTAGCGCCTTCGCGTTTATTTCGATTGCATGATCAGATTCAGGCCGCGCTGAATCAGACATTGGCCGGCACCAATCCGAATCGTCAGCTCGCGCTGGAGTCGCTGTTGATCGCAACCTGCGATGCGTGCAACGCAAAAATGGCGTAGACATCAATAACTATTCAATGGCATGAGGGAATCTGGATGAAATCGCTAATCAAGTGCGCAGCTTTGTTCGTGTTGGTGGCCGCATCTTTGCCTTTATCAGCGCGAGCGGATCAGAAAAGTGAGCGGGGCGTTTGGGTCGAGGCATACCAATCGAGCCCGGGTAATTTTGAATACAAACTTCCTCCGGATAGCGGGCTTCCTGAGGCTGCCGCTGCATTTTTGACAGAACGGCCGCCGGTCGATGGCACGATTCGTTCGCGATTTGCGGTCGCTGCTGCCGGGCGGCAAGTGCGAATCCGCATCTCGAATGAAGAGGGGGAGACTGCACTGAGTCTCACCGCAGCGAGCGTAGGGCTTGCGGCCGATGGCTTCAACGCGGTTGCCGGATCGATACGTCCGCTCACGTTCGGTGGCCGACGTAACGTAGTTATTCCCGCCGGCGCACCGATGTTGAGCGATCCGGTCGACCTGCCGGTGTCGAGACAAACGGCTCTGGTGGTAAGCACAAAATTCCGAGAACCCTTCCAACTCAAACCGTTCGGTTCAACTCTGATGAGCGTTGCTCCCGGCGACCAAACCGGCAACGAGCGTTTCGAGCAGGCTCAATATTTGCCGGGCCGACCGCCAGCCAGTGGGGCGGTGGTGCTTTCCGCGAAACCGCAACGGGTCGTGATTGCGCTTGGGGACTCGATCACTGATGGTGCCCGCTCTCAGCCTGAGGAATCTCGCGGCTGGCCTGAGGAGCTACAGCATCGGCTCGATGCGCTCAAGCAAGATAATTCGCCCATCGTTTTGAACGCGGGAATCGGCGGTAACCGCGTGCTCGGGAGTGGCTGGGGTAAGGCCGCGTTATCGCGTCTGAATCGGGATGTACTGAGCGTGGATGGAGTGACGCATATCATCGTGCTGGAAGGCATAAACGACATTGGTCAGTCCGGCAAAACGGTCTTCGGTGACAATCCACCACTGACCAGTGCGGATCTGATCGGCGGCTACCGCCAGATCATTGCACGTGCTCATGCGCGCCACGTTAAGGTCATCATTGGCACCATCATGCCTTTCGATGGGGCCATGTACTTCACCCCTGAAAAGGAAAAAATCCGCCAGGCCGCGAACCTCTGGATTCGCACATCCGGTGAACCGGATGCCGTGATTGACTTCGATATGGCAACGCGCGATCCCAAAAAACCCTCAATGTTGCTAGAGAAGTTTGACACCGGTGACCGCCTCCACCCGAACGCGGCCGGATATAAAGCGATGGCCGAGGCTATTCCATTGCATATCCTGAATTAGATGCGTGTCGCTATTTGCAGATGAACGCTTGGTCATGCTGGCGAAGCGAGCTATTCTTGCGAAGTGGCAAAAATCCCGACAGGTCGTGTCGGTATTCCTTCGAGTGGTAAAGCACGGAGTTAGGCGAGTTCAATGAATAGTGCCAGCGCGCCGCAAGGCGCACGCAACGGAATCCTGTCGCTGACGATTAAAGACAAGGCAGTGCTGTACGCTGCGTATATGCCTTTCCTCGAACATGGCGGGTTATTCATCCCGACCAACAAGCCTTATCGCATCGGCGACGAGGTGTTCATGTTGTTGAACTTGATGGATGAGCCGGAAAAAATTCCGGTCGCCGGTCGCGTTGTCTGGATCACACCCAAACGCGCGCAGGGCAATCGCGCTGCCGGCATCGGTGTGCAATTCAACGGTCAGGACGATACCGCCAACAAAAAAATCGAAGCCTATCTCGCTGGCTCGCTCGAATCCGATCGACCTACGCATACGATGTAACCCGTTCCACACCTCTCTCGCCATCGCTGCCCTCGACCTTACGCTGTAGAAAGCCGCTCAAACGGTTATGCTAGCGGCCCGGTTTTGCCGGGCCGTTCGTTTCAGCTCGCACACTCGTTAATCAGGTTCGCTTCCATGCTGGTCGATTCGCATTGCCATCTCGATAGACTCGATTTAACGCCGTATGACGGCGACTTGAGCGCTGCGTTACAGGCTGCGCGCGAACGCGGGATTGAGCGGATGTTGTGCATCGGCATCGATCGCGACAACGCCGAGGCGGTATGCGCGATCGCACGGCAGTACGAAGGCGTATTCGCATCCGTGGGCGTCCATCCGCTCGATATCAAGGATGAGCAGGAAAGCGTCGATGCGTTATATCTGCTCGGCGATCGGCCGGAAGTGGTCGCGGTGGGCGAGACCGGCCTCGATTACTTCTACAGCGTCGAAAATGCGCAGGCGCAACAGCAGAGTTTTCGCACCCATCTCGAAGCCGCGGCCCGGCTCAATAAGCCCGTCGTGGTCCACAGTCGCGAAGCGCGCGAGGACACGCTCGCGATACTGAACGAATCGTGCGATCTCGAAATCGGCGGCGTGCTGCATTGTTTTACCGATACGTGGGATATGGCGCGCCGCGCGCTCGATATGAATTTCTATATCTCATTCTCGGGAATCATCACGTTCAAGAATGCCGGGGATCTGCGCGATGTCGTCAAGCGCGTACCGCTCGATCGCCTGCTCGTTGAAACCGATTCGCCTTATCTGGCGCCAGTGCCGTATCGCGGCAAAAAGAATGAGCCGAAGTACACGCGCGAAGTGGCCGAATGCGTGGCGGAATTGAAAGGTGTGGCGTACGAACACATCGCGGAAATAACCAGCGCCAACTTCGATCGGCTATTCCTGTCCCAACGCGTCGTGTAATCCGCCTTTAAAAGAAAAAAGCCCGGAATCAGGGGGATTCCGGGCTAAGACCATTAGGAGTGAACGTTGAGGACGGGAGATGTCCCCAACCGGAGCGCAGAGCTCGCTCCAGAGATGCCCAAAAGGGGGTAGGCATCCCGGGGTTGATTATTAGCCAGAACGATTCTTCGGGTTTTACTTTTTTTAAACTGATTTGCAATTACCCAAAGAGCCCATATCCGGCTTTCTAATTAGCCTTGCCATGGCCATCGTGCCCGCTCCAATTCATTTATCCCAATCGCTACGGAGTAACGCGTGCTGTCGCCCATAGCTGTCGATCTGCCCATCGTTGCTGTGTTACCCGCGTTGGCCGAGGTGTTGTTGCAACGCCAACGCGTCGTTCTCGAAGCGCCGCCGGGCGCAGGCAAGAGTACTTATCTGCCGCTATGGCTGCTGCATCGAGGAGCGGACTCTCGGCACCGCATCGTTCTGATTCAGCCGCGTCGCTTGGCTGCATCCGCAGTGGCGGGGTATTTGGCGAGGCAGCTCGATAGCGAAGTCGGCGGCATCGTCGGTCTGCGCACGCGTTTCGATCGAAAGGTATCCGCCGACACGGTTATCGAAGTCGTTACCGAGGGCGTTTTTCTCCGTCAGGTGCAGCGCGATCCCGAGCTGACCGGCATTGGCTATGTGTTGTTCGACGAATACCACGAGCGCAGCTGGCAGGCGGATTTGGCACTGGGCCTGACGCTCGAAGCTCAAACGCAGTGGCGCGATAGCGACAATCCACTGCGGTTGATCGTGATGTCGGCGACATTGCCGGCTGCCGCAGTAGCGAATTGGATCGACGCTGCGATCGTGCGAACCGAAGGCCGCAGCTTTCCGGTCGAGATCAGCTACAGCCCGGCGGGCCGCAAGGATGATATTGCGCATTTGGTCGGTGAAATTCGCGCGGCCATCCAGCGCGGCGCGCGCCGTACTCTGGTGTTTCTGCCGGGCTGGCAGATGATGCAGAAGGTGCAGCGACAACTTGAGGCGGTGGGTATCGAGCCGTTACTGCTTCACTCCAGCGTTGCCCCCGATCAACAGCAGCGCGCACTGGAATTCGATCCGGTTGCGCCGGCCGGCGTCATTCTCGCTACCAACATCGCCGAGACCAGCTTGACGATTCCCGGTGTCGATACCGTGATCGACAGTGGTTTAGTACGGCGAGCAAAGTTCGATCCGAAATGCGGGATGGATCGCTTGGAGACCGGTTGGATTTCCCGCGCCTCGGCGGAACAGCGCGCCGGGCGTGCCGGTCGACTCGGGCCGGGACAGTGCGTGCGATTGTGGAGTAAAGAGCAGCATGGGCGCTTACTCGCACATGATCCGGCCGAAATCGAACAGGTCGATCTGACGCCGCTGATGCTGGAGCTGGCATTGTGGGGCGGCGGCGAAGCGGGGACTGTTCTGCCCGAACCGCCCACGCCCGCGCGACTCGATACCGCGCGCCAACTGCTCCGCAAGCTCGATGCGTTAGACGCCGATGCACGCATAACGCCGAGCGGTCGCGCGATGGCCGAGCTCGGCCTGCATCCACGCCTCGCGCATTTAGTGCTGTATAGCCGCGAGCGCGGCTGCGACGCGCAGGGAGCGCTATTGGCGGCGCTGCTGTCGGAAGGTGACTTCGTGCGTCGCGAGGGCGATACCTTGTCATGCGATCTGGATTGGCGTTTGCGTCTGCTGTCGGGCCAGGAGCAAACACCGGCGATCTCTCGAGCTACGTTTCAACGAATCAAACAGCTCGCGCACCAGTTGCGTTCGCGTGGTAACGACCGGCCGATCTCAACCCAGGAACTCGGCACTGGCGCGCTGCTTCTCGCTGCGTTTCCCGACCGGGTCGCGCAGCAGCGGCAACCGGGTTCGTCGCGTTATCTCTGCGTCGATGGATTCGAAGTGGTGTTGTCTGAGCATGATTCATTGCGCGGGCAATCCTGGCTGGTCGTGGCCGAGCACGACGGCGAGCGCGGCGGGGCCCGGGTACGCCTCGCGGCGGCGGTCGATGCGGCGACGGTGGAGCAACAACTTGGTTCGCAGATTCAACAGATCGATAACGTGAGCTGGGACGAAGCGCGCGGGCTGCTCACTGCATTCCGCCAGCGCAAGCTCGGCGCGATCGTGCTCAGCGAATCGACGTTGCCGATCAGCGACGAACTCGCGGCTAAACATTGGCTGCAATCGCTCCGAGAACGCGGAATAGCCTGGCTGCAATTGCCGGAGGCGACGCAACAATGGCTCGCGCGAGCCTGCTGGCTGCGGACCCGCCGCGCCGATTGGCCGGATTTTTCCGAACCGACTTTGTTAGCCGCACTGGACGAATGGCTGCTGCCGTATCTGCCAGGCGTGCGCAGGTTGGCCGATTTGCGCGCGCTCGACGTCGGCGCAGCATTGCGTGCGCGCCTTGATTACTCACAACAGCAAGCGATGAATCAGCTTGCACCCGAGCGCTTCGTGCTGCCGTCGGGAGTGGCGCATCGGATCGAGTATCGCGACAATGCTCCACCCAAACTTGCCGCGCGGCTGACCGAATTCTATGGGCTCGATCAACACCCGCAGCTGTTCGGCGAACCGTTGTTGCTCGAATTGCTCGCGCCGTCGCAACGGCCGTTGCAACTGACGCAGGATTTACCGGCGTTCTGGCGCAACGCATATCGCGAAGTCCGCAAAGAAATGAAAGGCCGTTATCCAAAACATTTCTGGCCGGACGAACCATGGAACGCGCCGGCTACCGCGACTGTAAAAAAACGTATGCCGTCGTTCGAGTGAAGCCCGAATCGCATTGCGAATATTTCCATCGATCGTAGAAGTAGAAATTAACCACAAGTAGAACAATCAGAAGTAGAAACGACCAGGAGCAGAAAATTGAGCGACATCGCCGCCTCGGAATTGCAAAAAACCCCGCTGTACGATCTGCATGTTGAGCTTGGCGCACGCATGGTGCCGTTCGCGGGTTACTCGATGCCGGTGCAATACGCCGATGGCATTTTGAAAGAGCATCAGCACACGCGGACGGCAGCCGGTTTGTTCGATGTGTCGCACATGGGGCAGGTGCGTTTGCGCGGAAAAGATGTGGCGGCGGCGCTCGAAGCGTTATTGCCGATCGACGTCATCGATTTGCCGCTGAATCGTCAGCGCTACGCATTATTCATCGACGATAACGGCGGCATTCTCGACGATTTGATGGTGACGAATTGCGGCGATCATTATTTGCTGGTGGTCAATGCCGCGTGCAAAGCGGAAGACATCGCGTATTTGTGCGCGCAGCTGCCGGCGTCGATTGCGGTCGAGCCGCTGACCGATCACTCATTGCTGGCGTTGCAAGGGCCGGCGGCACGCGCGGTGTTATCGCGCTTGGCACCAGCTGCCGCAGCGCTGAAATTCATGCAGGCACAGGCGCTTTCGATCGACGGCGTCGATTGCTGGGTGTCGTGCTCGGGCTACACCGGCGAAGACGGTTACGAAATTTCGGTGCCGTCGGCAGTGGCCGAAAAACTCGCGCGACGTCTGCTCGCGGAAAGCGAAGTCGCCGCGATTGGTTTGGGTGCGCGCGATTCGCTGCGGCTCGAAGCCGGCTTGTGTTTGTACGGTCACGACATCGATCGCGACACAACACCCGTCGAAGGAAATCTGGTATGGGCGCTGTCGAAAATTCGCCGTCCCGGCGGTGCGCGCGCGGGCGGTTATCCCGCTGCTGAGAAAATCGAAGCGCAATTGGCACATGGCGTATCGCGTCAACGCGTACTGTTGCGTCCGCAGGGCAAACAACCGGTGCGCGAAGGTGCGCAAGTGGTCAATGCCGAAGGGCAGATCGTCGGCCGTATTACCAGTGGCGGTTTTGGGCCATCGGTCGGCGCACCGGTTGCAATGGGTTATGTCGATACGACGGCGCTGCAACACGAATTATTTGCACTGGTGCGCGATAAACGGATTCCGCTCAGTCAGCAAAAGGGCGCATTCGTACCGCAGCGTTATTTCCGTTAATCGTTTTCGAGAAAATAAATAGTGCGCGAATTCCTGTGCGGCGTTATCGAAGGGTTCTACGGTCGCGAATGGCCGTGGCCTTTGCGCCGCACGATGATCGAATTTTTGCAGCGCGAGCAGTTCAATACTTACGTCTACGCTCCGAAAGCCGACCGCTATCTGCGCAGTGCGTGGCGCGAAATGCACGATGCCGAAGTTTTTTCTCAGCTCGAGCTATTGCGCATGCACTGCCGCACACATGCCATTCAGTTCGGCATCGGCTTCAGCCCGTGGGGTTTGCAGAGCGCATACACCGCGACCGATCGCACTGCATTGCGCGAAAAAATTGCGCAGCTGAATAATCTCGATAGCGATATTTTTTGCATTCTGTTCGATGACATGCCCGGCAACATCGACGATCTCGCGCAGCGTCAACTGGACGTTATTGGCGATATCGTTGCAGCTTCGACGGCGCGTCGCTTCATCGTTTGTCCCACGTATTACAGCTTCGATCCGGTGCTCGAAAAAGTATTCGGCGCGATGCCTCACGATTATCTCGAAACGCTTGGCGCGCAATTGCCGTCATCGATCGATATCTTCTGGACGGGTTCGCATGTCGTTGCGCCAGGATTCAGCAAATGGGATATCGATGCGATTGCAGAAAAAATTCAACGCAAACCGCTGCTGTGGGATAACTATCCGGTCAACGACGGCGCCAAAATCAGCCGCTTTTTACATTTGCTGCCGCCACGCGAGCGGCCTGCGCAATTGCAACACTGGTGCAGCGGCCATCTGGCGAATCCGATGAATCAGCCGCTGCTGTCGCGCTTGCCGCTCGCCGCGCTGGCGCAGAGTTATCGCGACGATAAAGCCTTCGATGCCGATAATTTTTGGCGCAATTCACTTGAATCGTTAATCGATCCGGCGTTAGCGGCATTGCTGCGTCGCGATATCGATCGGTTTCAATCTCAGGGTCTCGATAATATCGATGCGGCCGACCGCGACAGTTTGATCGCCGATTACCGTCGCGTTGCCGATCCTGCGGCGCTCGAAGTGATCGAGTGGTTGCAGGAGCGCTATCGTTTCGATCCGGCATGTCTCACAGATTAATAGAGCGTGTTGGCCTTGCGAACTTACGCATCGCTTCGGCATCGAAAAGTTTTTAGAGGCGACGCATCGTGCATTGCCTTTGCAGATCAAAGCGACTACGGTTCCGGCAGTAACACCATTCTTCGACCGCCGATCATTCATTGATTATGGAGCGAGGCTATGATTTATCAGGGAAAAACGTTAACAGTTAACGAAATCGAATCAGGTTTTGCCGAGCTTTGTTTCGATCGCGACGATGCCTCCGTCAATACGCTCGGTAAAAATACATTGCGTGAGCTTGGCGAAGCGATGCGGGCGATTGCAGCCCAACCCAATCTGCAGGGACTGTTAATTACCAGTGCGAAAGAGGGTTTTATTGCAGGCGCCGACATTACCGAATTCATTGCGCAATTTTCCGCTCCCGACGAAGAGATTGCGAAAACAATTCACGAAGCCGTCAGTGTTTCCAATCAGGTTGCGGACGCATCGGTGCCGACCGTTGTTGCGATCAACGGACAGGCGCTCGGTGGCGGTTTCGAATTATGTCTGGCTGCCGATTATCGTGTGATGGCGGATAACGCTGCGGTCGGGTTACCGGAAGTGAAGCTGGGTATTTATCCTGGTCTTGGTGGTACGGTGCGTTTGCCGCGTGTCATCGGTTGCGATAATGCGATCGAGTGGATCGCCAGCGGCGCGGAAAAAAAAGCCGATGAAGCATTGATAGCCGGTGCGGTGGACGCGGTGGTGGCGAAAGAAAAATTGCGCGATGCCGCGTTGAATCTGCTGCGGCAGTGTGCGCAGGGGAAATTCGATTACAAAGCCCGTCGCGCTGAAAAAGACTCTCCGGTCAAGTTGAACGACATTGAACGATTGATGGCCTTCATGACGGCAAAAGCGGTCGTTGCCGCGCAGGCGGGGCCGAACATGCCGGCACCCATCACCGCAGTCAAATCGATCGAAAAAAACTCCGGCTTTGCGCGCGACGAAGCGCTCGCGATTGAAGCGCAGGGGTTGATCAAATTAGCGAAGTCGCCGCAGGCGGAAGCATTGGTGGGTATCTTCATCAATAATCAAACCGTGGGACGTTTGAATCGCCGTTACGAAAAAAATCTCGCGCCCGTCACGAGTGCCGGCGTGCTCGGTGCGGGCATCATGGGTGGCGGTATCGCGTATCAATCGGCCGTTAAAAACGTGCCGATTCTGATGAAAGATATTGCCGAATCGGGTTTACAGGCCGGCATGGCTGAGGCCAGTCAGCTGCTCACCGAACGTGTCGAGCGCGGCAAAATAAAACCGGCGGAAATGGCCGATGTGTTAGCGCGCATTCGACCTACGCTCGATTATCAAGGCTTCGATGCGCTCGATATCGTCGTCGAAGCGGTAGTCGAAAATCCCAAAGTAAAACAAAGTGTGCTCGCCGAGTGCGAGGCAAAATTAAATGAACATGCGGTGCTGGCTTCGAACACGTCGACGATTTCGATTAATCAGCTTGCGTCGGTGTTGAAGCGTCCGCAGCAATTTTGCGGCATGCATTTTTTTAATCCTGTGCATCGCATGCCCCTGGTTGAAGTGATTCGCGGCGAAAAAACTAACGATGCGACTGTGGCGCGCGTTATTGCTTATGCAAAAAAAATGGGCAAGACACCGATTGTCGTCAACGACTGTCCCGGTTTTTTCGTTAATCGCGTGTTGTTTCCGTATTTTGCGGGTTTCAGTTTTACAGTGCGCGACGGTGCCGATTATCGTCATGTCGATAAAGTGATGGAGAAATTCGGTTGGCCGATGGGGCCTGCGTATCTGCTCGATGTGGTTGGTCTCGACACGGCGAATCACGCAGCGAATGTTATGGCTGCCGGTTTCCCCGATCGTTTTGCATTTACCGATAAGCCTGTGTATAGCGTGTTGTTCGAGCAAAAACGTCTCGGTCAAAAATCCGGTGCGGGATTTTATCGATACGAAATCGATCGCAAAGGCAAACAGCGAAAAATCGAAGACGAGACGGCGCTTAAATTGGTGCAGTCGTTACAAAAAAATCAACAACCTGAATTCAGTGATGAAGAAATCATCGCGCGTCTGATGGTGCCGATGTGTAACGAGGTCGTGCGCTGCCTGGAAGAGGGTATCGTCGGCACGCCAGCCGAGGCCGATATGGCGCTGGTGCTCGGTATCGGTTTTCCGCCGTTTCGCGGGGGTGCGTTGCGTTACATCGATCAAATGGGGGCGAGTGAATTTTGCGCAATGGCGGATAAATTCGCGGCGCTGGGACCACTTTATTCGGTGCCCACTATGTTGCGCAAAATGGCGGCGGAGAATCGCCGGTTTTTCAGTATTGAGTCAGTCGACGTCGCGTAAGGAGTTCAATCATGGCATTGCAAGATAACGATGCGGTCATCATCGATTGTGCACGCACGCCGATGGCGCGAACGAAAAACAGTGTATTTCGTTTTGTGCGCGCGGAAAATTTATCGGCGACGCTGGTCGATGCATTATTGGCGCGCAATTCGGCACTCGATCCGGCGTTGATCGATGATGTGATTTGGGGCTGCGTTAATCAAACCAAGGAGCAGGGCTGGAATATCGCGCGAATGATGTCGTTACTGACGCATATTCCACATTCGGTGCCTGCGCAAACAGTGAGCCGTTTATGCGGCTCGTCAATGTCAGCATTGCATACGGCGACACAGGCAATTCAAAGCGGCAATGGCGATGCGTTCGTTGTCGGTGGTGTCGAGCATATGACGCATCTACCGATGGATTACGGCATCGATCCGAATCCCGCATTGAGTAAACATGTTGCGAAAGCTGCCGGCATGATGGGGTTGACCGCTGAAGCACTCGCGATGCTGCATGGCATTACGCGGGAAGAGCAGGATCAATTCGGTTTGCGTTCGCAACAGCGTGCGTTTGCGGCGCAAAAAGCGGGGGATTTCGATCGCGAGATTGTTCCGATCGAAGGCCACGACGAAGCGGGATTTAAACAATTAATTCGCGACGATACGACGATTCGTGGCGATACGACGATCGAAGCGCTGCGCGAATTGACGCCAGTATTCAATCCAAAAGGCGGCACCGTCACCGCGGGCACGAGTTCTCAAATCACTGATGGTGCATCGGCAATGCTGGTCACGTCTGCCGCGAAAGCACGCGAACTTGGTTTGATTCCGCGAGCACGCATTGTCAGCATGGCGGTGGTTGGCGTCGATCCATCGATCATGGGCTATGGGCCTGTGCCTGCGACGCAGAAAGCATTGCAGCGCGCAGGTTTATCGATCGAGGATATCGGGTGCGTCGAATTGAACGAAGCCTTTGCGGCGCAGGCGTTGCCGGTGCTGAAAGATTTAAATCTGCGCGATGCGATGGACGAAAAAGTGAATTTGCGCGGTGGAGCAATTGCATTGGGCCATCCGTTTGGTTGTTCGGGTACGCGCATCACGACCACGCTGCTGCATATTATGGAAACCCGCGATGTGCAGTTCGGTCTTGCCACGATGTGCATCGGACTGGGCCAAGGCATTAGTACAATTATCGAGAGAATATGAGTAACGGTATAACCAGCGCGTCGATCTGTCGTCGCATCGACGCTATTAATCCCGAGCACGAATTGGATAAAGCGTTGCAGGCGTTCGCGACGCAAAATCAGGCGCAATTGCTCGCGGTGGATTTTCAATTTGAAGAATATTGGCGTGACGAAAAGCCCCTAACTCCGTTGACGGCGATTTATTATTTTTCGCGCAAAAATTCCCGAATCGACATTCGCGCAACGGCGCTATCGCGCGAAACCGTCGACCAGCATTGGGTGCCGATGTGCGCGCGATTTGATGCGCTCGAAGATTATTTTTCCGAGTTCGCGCTTCCGTTATTCGATTTAACCAATGCGATTCCGCTGCAACCGATTTCTATTCCTAAACCCTGGGGTCAGGAAATTTGGTATACCGGCATCGAAAAGCGCGGTGTTGCACGCGTCGGAATTAACGATGCGAGTATTCCGTTGCCGTGGTTGCTGGCAATTGCGCCAAAACGTTTGAGCGATGGCGCGCAACCGATTCTGCTGAAAATTCTCGATCCGTTGCCCGATCCTGTATTCGGCGATTTGTATTTCGAATTGCATCAACAAAAACAAGAGGTGTATGTCGTCACCGCTGTGGATCAACGCGCGTGGCCTGATGGAACCGGCGCGATCCGATTTGGTTTCGATGCAAACAAGCGCATGGGCTACGGCGATGATCAGCGTTTCCTCGCGGATTATTTAAATGCGGTGGGCGCGTATCGCGATGTGAGGCGTGAAATCGATCAGCAGATCGATACGATTCGCACGCGTGAGCATATCGGCTTGAACGATCCCGTCGACGCACAAACATTGCAGCATTGGCTTCGGGAAATTCCCACCGATTTGCAAAGCCGCGAGCGTGAGTCTCGCGAAACGATGGAAGCATTCACCGCATTGCGGCCACTCGTTATCGGCGATGTCGTCAAGGTTCCGTGTCTGTTGCCGCATTCGTTGCAACATGGCGTGCGCACGGTGGAGTTTCAGACGCCGGTTTATGAACGATTGATTTTGTCGTTTGCGCAGAAGGTGCTGACTCAGGGCGATTGGGATACGGCGCGCGCCGCCGAGTTGTTGCAACTCGATCCGCCGAGCGAAGCTTCGTTTCCGCAAATTGCTTGTGGTCGCGGCTGGTTGATCGAGCAGATTGTCGGTTTCGACGATTTCGAGGTACAGCGCCTCACGTTGCAGGCGGGCAGTCAGGCTTCGGTGCCCGTCGCTGCTGCTTATGGGCTCGGCATGGTGGTTGGGGCCGGCTTGATTATCAATGGCAACACTTTTGCTCCCGACGAGGCAGTATTGCTGCCGCGTGCTATCGATGTGGTCGATATCAAAAACCCGAATGCTGTCGCTGCCTATTTCCTGCTCGCCTTGCCTCGGGCTCTGTGACACGCGGTTGAGGGTGCGGCGGGCTTGTGGCACAATCAGCGCCCGCTGCAGCACCTTCCATCGTCGGTAAAGCATTGAATTTTCATGATAATCAATGGTTTGCGGCAACTTTATACGGCTGCGGCGGTTGCTGTTACGTGTGGCGAAAGTGGCGAAATTGGTAGACGCGCTGGATTTAGGTTCCAGTGCCGCAAGGCGTGAGAGTTCGAGTCTCTCCTTTCGCACCAACAATGATCTCTTTGACCTGAGAAGCCCGAGCTTCCCGGTTAGCATGTTTTGAGGACTACCCATGCAGGTTTCGATTGAGACGACTTCCACGCTGGAGCGTCGCTTGACCATTGGCGTACCCGCCGAGCGCATCGAAAAAGAAGTCAGTGCGCGTTTGCAACGCGCCGCGCAGAGCGTGCGGATACCCGGCTTCCGGCCAGGCAAAGTGCCAATGAAAATCGTCCAGCAGCGGTTTGGGGATGGCGTCCGTCAGGAGGTTTTGGGCGAAGTGCTCAATCAATCCTTCGTCGAAGCCGTGCAGCAGGAAAAACTGAAACCGGCAGGTCGTCCGTCGATCGAGCCAAAAACGCTCGAAGCCGGCAAAGATATCGAATACATCGCGACCTTCGAAGTATTCCCGGAAATTGCGCTTGGCGATTACAGCGCTATCGAAGTCGTGCGTCCGGTCAGCGAAGTGACCGAGCAGGACATCGACAAGATGATCGAAACGCTGCGCAAGCAGCAAGGTACCTGGGAAGCCGTTGACCGCGCTGCGCAAAATGGCGATCAGGTCAATATCGATTACGTCGGCACTAAAGGCGGCGAAGCCTTCGCTGGCGGCAGCGCCGAGGGCTCCGATCTGATGCTCGGCTCTGGCCGCATGATCCCGGGCTTTGAGGACGGTATCATCGGCATGAAAGCTGGCGAAGAGAAAGTTATTCCGCTCAGCTTTCCGGCCGATTACCACAACGAAGAGCTGAAGGGCGCTGCAGTCGAGTTCAAGATCAAGGTCAATGCCGTCAAGGAGCAAAAGCTGGCCGAACTGAACGATGAGCTGTTCGCTAAGTTCGGCATCAAAGGCGGTGGCGAAGCGCAGTTCCGCAAGGAAGTGGGCGAAAATATGGCCCGCGAACTGAAGAACGCGACCAAGAACAAAATCAAGAATCAGGTAATGGATGGTGTGATCAATCTGCACGCCGATCTCGAAGTCCCCAAGGCGTTGATTCAGGAAGAAATCGGCGTGCTGCGCAATCAAACCGTTCAGCAATTCGGTGGTGGTAACGCCAATCTCGACTTCGCCAGCATTCTCCCTGATGACATGTTCCGTGCGCAGGCAGAGCGTCGCGTGAAGTTGGGCTTGATCCTGAGCGAAATCATCGGCAGCGAGAAAGTGGTAGCCGATGCCGCGAAAGTGCGTGCCACCATCGAAGAGATGGCTTCAACCTACGAAGACCCACAGGAAGTAGTCGACTATTACTATGGCAATCGCCAGCAACTGCAGGGCGTCGAGGCTATGGTGATCGAAGACCAGGTGGTCGCATTGATTCTCAGCCGAGCTAAGGTGTCGGATAAAGCCTGCAGCTACGAAGAAGCCCTCAAAGCTGAGGGTGCGTGAGGGCAGACTCTACTTCGACAAACGGCTACACTGCTAAACGGACTGCCCGGCTCGCGCAGGCAGTCCGAACAACTATCAAGTGGCGGGAAAAGTGAGCTGAGTATGTCGAATTATTCTTTCGATGGAAGAAATAAAAGCACGATCAATAACTTGGGTTTGATTCCCATGGTCGTAGAGCAAACCGCACGCGGTGAGCGCTCGTACGATATTTATTCCCGGTTGCTGAAAGAACGCGTGATCTTCTGTGTCGGGCCGGTTGAAGATCACATGGCGAATCTGATCGTCGCGCAATTGCTGTTCCTCGAATCCGAAAATCCAGACAAAGACATTCATCTATATATCAACTCGCCAGGCGGTTCAGTCACTGCCGGCTTGGCGATTTATGACACCATGCAGTTCATCAAGCCTGATGTCAGCACGATGTGTATCGGCCAAGCGGCCAGCATGGGTTCATTTCTATTAAGTGGCGGTGCGCCCGGTAAACGTTTCATTCTGCCGAATGCACGGACGATGATTCATCAGCCGAGCGGTGGCGCCCAAGGCCAAGCGACCGACATCGACATTCATGCACGTGAAATTCTGATCATTCGCCAGCGCCTTAACGAGCTGATGGCCAAGCACACCGGGCAAACGCTTGAAACCATCGAGCGCGACACCGAGCGCGATAACTTCATGAATGCTGAACAGTCGCGTGATTACGGTCTTGTAGACCAGGTTCTCGCGGAGCGCCCGTCTAGCAAGACCTAGGTTTCCAGACTTGCAAAAGCCGGCGAATGGCAGCATCTTTAGCGCGGACAGGGCTTTTTCTGTCCGCATCGAGAGGGTTAAGTTCCCATGAGTGATCACACCAAGGACAGCGGCGGCGACAACGGTAAGTTGCTGTACTGCTCTTTCTGTGGCAAGAGTCAGCACGAAGTACGCAAGCTGATTGCGGGTCCTTCGGTATTCATCTGCGATGAATGCGTTGATCTTTGCAACGATATTATCCGGGAAGAAGTGCAGGAAAGTAGCGGCGATAATGCTCGCGATCGGCTACCTACACCGCATGAAATCAAGTCCATCCTCGACCAGTACGTCATCGGTCAACAGCACGCCAAGAAAGTGCTGGCGGTAGCGGTTTACAACCACTACAAGCGACTTCGCGTTGGCGATAACTCGAAGAAAGAGGAAGTGGAGCTCGGCAAGAGCAACATTCTGTTGGTTGGACCGACGGGCAGCGGTAAAACGTTGCTGGCTGAAACGCTGGCGCGGTTGCTTGATGTGCCGTTCACCATTGCCGACGCGACGACCCTGACCGAAGCCGGCTATGTCGGCGAAGATGTCGAAAATATCATTCAGAAGTTGTTGCAGAAGTGCGATTACGACGTCGAAAAAGCGCAGATGGGTATCGTTTATATCGACGAAATCGACAAAATTTCGCGAAAATCCGATAACCCCTCAATCACGCGGGATGTGTCTGGGGAAGGTGTACAGCAAGCGTTGCTGAAGCTGATCGAGGGCACCGTTGCGTCGGTGCCACCGCAAGGCGGTCGCAAGCATCCGCAGCAAGAGTTTTTGCAGGTCGATACCTCAAATATTCTATTTATCTGCGGCGGCGCGTTTGCCGGCTTGGATAAGGTGATTCGCGATCGCTCCGAAAAGGGCGGTATCGGTTTCAGCGCCGAAGTGAAGAGCAAAGACGAGCGGCGTAATGTTGGTGAAATTCTCGCCGATGTCGAGCCGGAAGATTTAATCCGCTACGGTTTAATTCCGGAATTCGTCGGTCGTTTGCCCGTCATTGCAACACTGGAAGAGTTGGATATCGCTGCATTGATCAGCATTCTGACTGAGCCGAAGAACGCACTTACAAAACAGTATGCAAAACTGTTCGAGATGGAGAACGTCGAAGTCGATTTTCGTGAGGACGGTTTACACACTATTGCAGAGCGTGCGATGGAGCGTAAAACGGGCGCACGTGGTTTACGTTCAATTCTCGAATCTGTTCTTCTCGAAACGATGTACAACATTCCATCGATGGATAACGTCAGCAAAGTCGTTATCGATGCGTCTGTCATCAAAGGCGAATCGGAACCATTGCTGGTATACAAGAATACGGAACAACGGAAAGCGGTTCCTGAGGATTAAGCACAAGCACAACAATAAAAAGGGCCGTAAGGCCCTTTTTATTTGGTGAGTGAATAAATGCCTTTTGAAACGTTGCATTTGTGTGCTTAGGCCCGCACTAAGTCCAAACAAAAAGCTGAATTAAAGATTCAGACCGCCTACTATTAATAACCAAAATCGCTTCGAGCTTTTACGCACACTCTTGACGAGGTACTCCCATGCCGGATATGTCGGAATTTATCGAATTACCTCTGCTTCCATTGCGTGACGTGGTGGTATATCCCCACATGGTTATTCCGTTATTTGTCGGACGCGATAAATCTATACGCGCGCTTGAGGCTGCAATGGCAGCCGATAAACAAGTGCTACTCGTTGCGCAAAAAAGTGCGGCGGTCGATGAGCCGGGTATTGAGGATGTATATCGCGTCGGCACAGTATCGAATATTTTACAGTTACTGCGTTTGCCAGACGGCACGGTGAAAGTGCTGGTGGAGGGAAGTTATCGCGCGCAACTTTCCGAAGTGAGCGATGGTGAGGAATATCTCACAGCCCGCGCCGACGAATTGCCATCTGAAGTTATCGAATCGCGCGAAGGAGAAGCACTAGTCCGCTCCGCGCTCGCGCAGTTTGAAAAATACGTGAATCTCAGCAAAAAAATCCCGGCGGAGGTCCTCACATCATTGTCGGGCATCGATGAGCCGGGTCGTCTCGCAGATACAATTGCGGCACATATGACGATGGATCTCACGCAAAAGCAGAATGTGTTGGAGATACCAGACATCCGTTCGCGCCTTGAACATTTGATGGCGGTAATGGAGTCGGAAATCGATCTGCTTCAAGTCGAAAAGCGCATTCGCGGCCGCGTAAAAAAGCAGATGGAAAAAAGCCAGCGTGAGTATTACTTGAACGAACAAATGAAGGCGATTCAAAAGGAATTGGGTGAGTTAGACGAAGCACCGAACGAAGCCGAGGAGCTTGAGAAAAAAATTAAGCAGGCAGGGATGACCAAGGAAGCGGAAGATAAGGTCAGGGCCGAACTCAATAAGCTGAAAATGATGTCGCCGATGTCAGCAGAGGCATCGGTGGTGCGTAGCTATATTGATTGGATGGTTGGCGTGCCATGGAAAAAACGTTCCAAAGTAAAACATGATCTGGCGTTTGCCGAAGAAATTCTGGACCGCGATCATTACGGTCTCGAAGAGGTTAAAGAACGCATTCTGGAATATCTCGCGGTCCAGAAACGCGTCAAGAAAATAAAGGGCCCTGTACTTTGTCTGGTTGGTCCTCCCGGCGTTGGTAAAACATCGCTCGGCGAATCCATTGCGCGCGCGACCAATCGTAAATTCGTGCGCATGGCACTCGGCGGCGTGCGCGATGAAGCGGAAATCCGCGGCCATCGCCGTACCTATATTGGTTCGTTGCCCGGAAAAATCGTGCAAAAAATGGCGAAGTCGGGTGTGCGCAATCCGTTATTCCTGCTCGATGAAGTCGACAAAATGGGAATGGATCATCGCGGCGATCCAGCATCGGCCTTGCTTGAAGTGCTCGATCCCGAACAAAACGCCACCTTCAACGATCACTATTTGGAAGTTGATTACGACCTTTCGGATGTGATGTTCATCTGTACGTCGAATTCGCTGAACATTCCAATGGCGTTGCTCGATCGCATGGAAGTTATCCGGATTCCCGGTTATACCGAAGATGAAAAAGTGAACATCGCTGAGCGCTATCTGAAGCCAAAGCAAATGCGCAACAACGGGTTGCAGGATGACGAGTTGGTGATTGAAGAGTCGGCCGTTCGCGATTTGATTCGCTATTACACCCGCGAATCCGGCGTTCGCGGTCTAGAGCGCGAAGTGGCGAAAATTTGCCGCAAGGTGGTGAAAGAGTTTTCGCTGGGCCATAAAAAAGCCCCCATTGTCGTCAAGGCCGAGCATCTTGAGGATTACAGCGGCGTTAGGAAATATTCCTTCGGTGTTGCCGAGGAAAAAAATCAAATCGGCCAGGTTACCGGTTTGGCGTGGACTCAGGTCGGCGGCGAATTGCTCACGATTGAAACGGTTGCAGTCGTGGGTAAAGGGCGCCAAGTGAAAACGGGTTCGCTTGGAGATGTAATGCAGGAATCCATTCAAGCGGCGCTGACAGTCGTGCGCAGTCGTTCGCAACAGCTCGGTATTCCCGCGAGCTATCACGAAAGCCACGATCTGCATATTCACGTACCTGAGGGGGCCACGCCGAAAGATGGTCCCAGCGCGGGGGTGGGGATGTGCACGGCCCTGGTATCGGTAATGACCGGTATTCCAGTGCGTTCGGATGTGGCGATGACCGGCGAAATCACTCTGCGCGGACAAGTGCTGCGTATTGGCGGCTTAAAAGAAAAGCTGCTTGCGGCCCATCGCGGTGGAATAAAAACGGTAATTATTCCTGAGGAGAATGAACCCGACCTCAAAGAAATTCCGGACAAAATTAAGGCTGATTTGCAAATCAAGCCGGTCAAGTGGATTGACGAGGTATTGCAAATAGCGCTAGAGAAAATGCCTGAGCCTCTATCGGATGAAGCGTTTCTCGAAAAAGATAGCGCAGCAAAAGCCGCCGTCGATGCGACAACTGATAAGGCCGAAGTGAATCGGATCGGCGCGCACTAAGCCCTGCCTTGACCCGCCGCGGAGCACATGGTGTAGAATCGCGCTTCCGCGGCGAAACCAAACTTTTCGCGCATTATCGGATTGAATTTTTTCCGCATATTTTTTAGCTGCTTTTTTGGCAAACTAATTACTTCAAAGGGGATTAGCGTGAATAAAACAGAATTGATCGATGCGATTGCCGCGTCAGCCGACCTTCCGAAAGCTGCAGCGGGCCGCGCCCTTGATGCGATGGTAGATGCCATTACTGCGGCACTGCAGAAGAACGATCAAGTTGTATTGGTAGGTTTCGGTACTTTCGCGGTGAAAGATCGCGCTGCGCGTACCGGTCGTAACCCGCAAACTGGCAAGCCGATTGAAATCGCTGCCGCAAAAATTCCGAGCTTTCGCCCGGGCAAGGCGCTGAAAGACGCAGTTAACTGATAGTCGATGTGATCACCCGCTCGATAACAACTAAAGGTAGAGCGGGGCATCGCACGATTAATAAAAAAAGGCGCATCTTCCCGGTGTGCCTTTTTTTTCGGCTGGTGCAGACACTAACGAAACAACTCTTCGCGAACAATCGATCGCGCTAAGTGCTTAAAGAGTATCCACAGCCTGCACGCTGACATTGATCTAAAAATTTCGAGGACGACCATGCTGCAAAATATTCGGGACAATATTCAAGGCGTAGTGGCGAAAGTCATTATCGCAATCATAATTGTTCCATTTGCTATTTTTGGTATCGAATCGCTGGTAGGAAGCGGAGGCACAACGGCTGTTGCCAAAGTCAATGGCGATAAAATTTCCGAAGTCGAGCTGCAGCAGACAATGAATGTGCAGAAGCGCCAGATGATGGCGATGATGGGTGAAAATGTACGGCCTGAAATGTTGGATGATGCGACTCTACGCGGCCCCGCATTGGAGAGTCTTATCACCCAGCGCGTGTTGCAGCAGAGCGCAATCGATTTGAATTTACGTGTGCCGGCGCCCGCGGTCGATCAGGCCATTCTTTCCATTGGTGCGTTTCAAGACAACGGTAAGTTTTCCCTCGATCGTTACAAGCTGCTTCTCAGCAACCAAGGTTATACGCCGTCTGTTTTCAAGAAAATGCTGCAGCAGGAGTTGCTCGTCAACCAATTGCACAGCGGATTGGCAAGTTCGGATTTCATCACTGAAAAAGAACTGCAAAGCGTTGCAGCGCTGCTTCAACAACAACGCACCTTTCGTTATGTGACGATTCCTATCGCTGGATTCGCCGATAACATCGCTATTACCGAGGCAGACGAGCAGGCTTATTATCAGGCTCACTCGGACAGCTTCATGCGCGATGAGCGCGTGCGCCTGGACTATATCGAATTGAAGGGCAGCGATTTTGCGAAGAGTGTCGATGACGAGGCAATTAAAGCTGAATACGACCGCGAAATCGCCGAGTTCAAAGCGCTTACTGAGCGTCATGCGGCGCACATCCTGATCGAGTCGAATGCGAATCGCAGCGATAAGCAGGCCAATGAATTAGCTGAATCGATATCCAAGCGTGTCGCTGCAGGCGAAGATTTTGGAAAATTGGCCGCGCAATACTCTGACGATTTGGGATCCAAAAATAATAGCGGCGATCTTGGCGCTAGTACTGGCGATACTTTTCCACCGGTATTCGAACAGGCTTTGTCGAAACTGAATATCGGTGAAGTATCCGCGCCGGTGAAATCGGAGGCGGGTTATCACATTATTAAATTGACCGATTCCCGCACCACCGAAAGACCTACATTCGAGCAGAAAAAAGCTGAAATTGCGCAGCGCCTGCAACAGAACACTGCGCAACCCGAACTGCTAAAAACCGTCGATAAACTACGCGATCAAGTGTTTAACGCCGACAATCTGACAACGCCCGCACAATCGTTGAATTTAACCGTAAAAGAAAGCGATTGGCTTGATCGCAAGACAACGGATTCTTTGTTGAGCAATCCTAAAATTATCGCCGCGGCATTTGGCACGGATGTATTAAATGACAGAAACAATAGCGAAGTGTTAGAGCTAGCTCCGGATCATTACGTAGTTCTACGCGTTAAAGAACATCAACCGGCCGCACCAAAACCGCTGGCAGATGTCCGTGACGAGGTTGTCGCCAATCTCAAGCGTGAGCGAGCGATAGCGGCTGCGAACAATGTAGCGAAAGAGCTTACGCAAGCGATTTCGCAAGGTGAGACTTTTGAGCAGGCTGCTGAAAAACGAGGCTTTAGCGTTAAAGAAGTGGAAAAGGCCACACGTAATAATGCTGCCGTAGCGAATGAAGTGGTGCGTACGGCCTTCGCAATGGCGCGTCCGTCTAAAGAAAAATCGACATCATTGCAGGTTGCAACTACAGCGAATGGCGATGTTGCGGTCGTGCAATTACAGGAAGTGTTGGAAGGTGCGCCCGACTCTCTGACATCGGTGCAACGCGATGCATTGCGCGCCCAATTGCAGCAGAGTTCGGGTACTGCGGCTTTTGCCGTGTTCATGGATAGCATAAAAGCCGAGGCAAACATCAGTCGCCGCTAATAAAAATAACCCAAGCTTCTCTGAATAAGACAAGTTCCTACGCTGGAGAAAGACGATGTTCAAAGTGCTGACATTAAATCAAATCTCAGTGTTGGGGTTGGAGCGCTTGCCGCGAGATCGCTATGAAATCGCGAGTGAATTTAGTAATCCAGATGCGATCCTGTTGCGCAGTCATAAACTGCAGGCAGAGGACATCGGCGATTCGATTAAAGCAATTGCCCGCGCTGGCGCCGGTGTCAACAATATTCCTGTCGCGTTTTGTAGCGAGCGCGGAATTCCCGTGTTCAATACACCCGGCGCTAATGCGAATGCGGTGAAGGAACTAATTATTTCTGCACTGACGCTCGGGTCGCGCGGAATTCTTGAAGGTATGGCTTATGTGCAAACGCTTGCGCATATGAGCGATGCCGGCGAAATGAGTAAGCTGCTTGAGAAGGAAAAGCAGCGATTCAAAGGCAACGAGTTGCTCGGTAAAACGCTCGGTGTAGTAGGGCTGGGAGCGATCGGCTCAATGGTTGCCGATACGGCATTAAAGCTCGGAATGAATGTGATCGGATACGATCCGGCAATTTCGATTGATGCCGCGTGGCGGCTGCCGCGTGAAGTGAAAAAAATGGATAATCTGGTCGCGTTGTTCGCGAAAGCCGATTACATCACGCTGCATTTACCCGTGCTCGACGCAACACGCGGCCTGGTTAATCGCGAATTGCTGGCGCATTGCAAACCAAGCGCATGTCTGCTCAATTTTTCTCGCGAAGAAATAGTCGATGTCGATGGAGCGATTGCTGCGCTCGAGAATGGATCATTGCGTAAATACATTACCGATTTCCCAACGCCCAAGTTAATTGGTCGGAGCGACGTTATCTTGATGCCGCATATCGGCGCGAGCACCGACGAGGCTGAGGAAAATTGCGCCATTATGGCGGCGGATCAGTTGCGTGATTTCCTTGAGCACGGCAATGTCAGTAACTCCGTCAATTTTCCTTCCCTCGCGCTTGATCGCAGTGGCGGTGTGCGATTGGCAATAACCAATCGCAATATTCCAGGCATGCTTGGCCAATTGCTATCGCTGTTGGCCAACGCGAATATCAATATCATCGATTTGCTGAATAAAAGCCGCGACGATATCGCGTATAACTTGATCGATGTTGCGAGTGAGCCGGGCGACGCCCTGCTTGAGGAAATGCGCAGTGTGGTGGGTGTCGTCAACGTCCGCTTGATTCGCTGAGCACCAAATAATTTCCAGAACTCTTCGGTTCTCGCTATGGAGGTTGTTGCAATGCGATTCTTTAACATTGCAGTACTGTTAGCGTTAGTGCTGATCACGGCGTGTACGCCGGAATTTTTGCATCAAAAAACCAAAGAGCTCGGCGGACAGGCACGATTGCTTGATTCTGTCGATCTTCAACGCAGTAATCAGCGTGTATTGATGAGGCAGGCGCAGGTTTGTCTTGTAAGTGATCTTGAAGCCGACCAAGCCTCGATAATATTGACGACAATGCAATCTGCTTTCATCGGTTACTTCGCGGCAGTGGGTATCGAGCATGAGCCGATGGATTATCTCCGCGCGATAACTACTGCAGCATGTCCCGGCGCTGAGTATTTATTTTTCGTACAACCGCTTGGCCAAGCATCGTGTATTAACGATGATGCTAAAGCGTGTGATCAGCCTCATCGATTTTTGATTACGATTGTCAGCCGCGGCGATCAAAGTGTCAGTGATCGAATCACCCTGACTGCGAAAAAAAGTTTTATCCCGCGCAATAGTTCCGACGAGATATATCTCCGACAAGTTTTTGAGAAGCTCGCGGCTACGCTTACCGGTGTGGCGGTGAATTGATGGCCGCGCTTGATGACATCCAGCAGGCATTGCGAGAGCAGCCCCAAAAGCCGCCGATCGAGCGCTGGCATCCGCCGCTATCTGGCGATATCGATATTCGTATCGATCGCCGTGGAGACTGGTATCACGAGGGCGTTCGCATCGCACGCAAGCCGTTGGTGAAACTGTTTGCATCGATTTTGCGGCGGGAGCAGGACGGCGAATATTATTTGATAACGCCCGTCGAAAAATGGCGCATCCACGTCGATGAAACGCCATTAGTCGCAGTCGATATGGATGTGATTTCCGAGCCTGAGCAAAAAATAATTTTTAGATTAAATACGGATGACCTGATTACCCTTGATAGCCCACATCCGCTCGTTATCAATGGCAATAAGGAAAATCCGTTACCGGTATTGATGCTCGACCGCGGCCTGTCGGCGAAATTAACCACGTCGGTTTATTACCGACTGGTGGAGCTGATCGAGGTTCGAGGTGGGGAATCGGGTATACATAGTTGCGGCGAGTGGTTCCTTTGCGGTTAATTCTCGGGCAATCCGTTGCCCAAATCCATTTACACTTCGATCGAATCGTAAACGACGACACGAGTCCACAGGTGTGAATAATTCTCGACAAATTGTTTATGGATTGGATGCGTCTGATAAGCATCCTGACTTTCAACGCTTTCAAAAAACATCAGCTCGGATACCTGATAACTATTATCGACGACATCGCGTTTCACTGTGCGTGCAGGCACACCGATGTGGAGTCGCTTAATGAGATCAATGCCTCGCAGTGTTTCTAGTCCCGCAATCAGCTTTTGTACATCCTCTTTCGAGTCTGGATTTTTAAGCCAAAAAAATACCTGATGCATAACGGGTTTTTTGCCGTTTGATGTCGATGCATTCAGCGATGAAGTTGCAGCGACAGCAGCCCCGGCGGCAACGGTAGTTGCGATAAATTTTCTACGCGATTGCTTGGTCATGTTTTCCTCCATTAAAAGTCAGCGCACATGAAAAGGTAGTCCAACAAATCAATTCTGTTTTTAATACGGTTGGGGCTGCATTCTTAATAAAAAAGGCAGCTTTCGCTGCCTTTTTTATTTGCGGTTACATATTCGGATAGTTCGGACCGCCTGCACCCTCCGGTACCACCCACACGATATTTTGCGCGGGGTCTTTGATATCGCAGGTTTTGCAATGCACGCAGTTTTGCGCGTTGATCTGGAAGCGTTTACCGTTCTCGTCGCTCACCACTTCATATACGCCCGCAGGACAATAGCGTTGTGCCGGCTCGTCGTAAAGCGGCAGATTGCTATTGATCGGAATGCTTGGATCCTTCAGGCGCAAATGACAAGGCTGATCTTCTTCGTGATTGGTATTCGAGAGGAATACCGATGTCAGGCGATCAAAGCTGATGGTGTTATCCGGCTTTGGATAATTGATACGACCGGATTCGGCAGCGCTTTTTAGTTGCGCGTAATCGGGTTTGGTATCCCGCAATGTCCACGGCATTTTGCCGTTGAATAAATTGATATCGATAAACGCGTACGCAGCGCCAACCAGATTGCCCCACTTGTGCATTGCCGGGCCGAAGTTGCGTTGCGCGAGCAATTCTTGATACGCCCAGCTCGCCTGAAAGCGGTCGGTGTAATTCGCAAGTTCTTCGCCGGTTTTTTGTTGCGTCGTAAGCGCTTCGTGCAGCACTTCGGCAGCGACCATGCCCGACTTCATTGCCGTATGGCTGCCTTTGATTTTTGCAAAGTTCAGCGTGCCGGCGTCGCAGCCAACAATCAGGCCGCCCGGAAATGTCATTTTCGGCAGCGACTGCGGGCCGCCCTTGGTAATCGCACGCGCGCCGTAAACGAGACGCTTGCCACCTTCGAGATATTGCTTAACGGAGGGGTGATGTTTGAAGCGTTGGAATTCTTCGAACGGGCTCACGTGCGGATTTGAATAGCTCAGATCGACAATAAGCCCGACGTAGATCTGGTTGTTGTCCGCGTGATAAAGAAAACCGCCGCCAGCAGTACCGGATTCGGTCAGCGGCCAGCCGGTGCTGTGAAATACGAGTCCGGGTTTATGTTTGGACGGGTCGATTTCCCAGATTTCCTTGATGCCGATGCCGTAGTGTTGCGGATCGCGGCCAGCATCGAGTTTGAAATGCTGAATCAATTGTTTGCCGAGATGACCACGGCAGCCTTCGGCGAAGATTGTGTACTTCGCATGCAGCTCCATGCCAGGTTGATAGCTGTCTTTGTGGCCGCCATCGTGTGCGACGCCCATATCGCCAGTCGCGATGCCTTTTACGCGCCCGTCATCGTGATACAGAATTTCCGCCGCGGCGAAGCCGGGATAGATTTCGGCGCCCAGCTCCATGGCCTGGTCCGCGAGCCAGCGGCACAGGTTGCCAAGGCTGACAATGTAGTTGCCGTGGTTGTGCATGGTCTTCGGCGCGAAGATTTCGGGAACGCGAATACCGCTTTGTTCGCCGAGCATGTAGCAGATATGGTCTTCGCTAACAGGCGTGTTCAGCGGTGCGCCTTTTTCTTTCCAGTCGGGAAACAATTCGTTGAGCGCGGTGGGTTCGAACACGGCGCCGGAGAGAATATGCGCGCCGACTTCCGATCCTTTCTCGACCACGCAGACGCTGACGTCGTTACCGGTTTCGATGCTCAATTGCCGCAATTTGCAGGCGGTTGCCAGACCTGACGGTCCCGCGCCGACGATTACGACATCAAACTCCATCGCTTCGCGTTCCACTCAGACTCTCCTCTAATTGATCTTTGTAACGTAGCGGCGAATGCGCATTCTGCGGCGCAAAAAGGTCGCCAAGTATAAAAGCTGGGGGGGTAAAAGGCCACGTTTTGCACGGTTAATCAAGCCGTTTAGTTATTGACCTGCCTGGTAATCCACGTCACCATACGCACCGCTTTTTTACGGGTGCGACCACTTTTTCCGCCCGCTCTATTCCTCGCTGCGAGCAGCGAACGCATTCAGTCCAATCCACTACCTATATGGGGAATCCATGAAGATTCTGGTTGCTGTCAAACGTGTCGTTGATTACAACGTCAAAGTGCGCCCCAAATCCGATGGCTCAGGCGTTGATTTGAACAACGTCAAAATGGCCATTAACCCGTTCTGCGAAATCGCGGTTGAAGAGGCTGTACGTCTTAAAGAGAAAGGCGTCGCGAGCGAAATCGTCGTGGTTTCGATCGGCGATAAAAGTAGCCAGGAACAAATTCGCACGGCGCTGGCGCTCGGCGGCGATCGTGGCATTCTCGTGGAAACAACCGAAGAGCTGCAGCCGTTGGCCATCGCCAAGTTGCTGAAAGCGATCGTCGATAAAGAACAGCCGCAGCTGGTTATTCTCGGCAAACAGTCGATCGATGGCGATAACAACCAAACCGGCCAAATGCTCGGCGCGTTGACCGGTTACGCGCAGGGCACATTCGCGTCCGCAGTTGTGATCGAAGGCGACAAGGCGAGCGTAACGCGCGAAATCGACGGCGGTTTGCAAACGCTGAGCCTGAAATTGCCTTTGATCGTTACCACCGATTTGCGCTTGAACGAGCCGCGCTATGCATCGCTGCCGAACATCATGAAGGCGAAGAAAAAGCAGCTCGATACGCTGACTCCGGCAGACCTCGGTGTCGACATCACGCCGCGTCTCAAAACCCTCAAGGTCGAACCGCCGGCGGATCGCAAGGCTGGAATCAAGGTAAAAACCGTGGCTGAACTGGTCGAGAAACTGAAAAACGAGGCGAAGGTGATCTGATGAGCATTTTAGTCGTTGCTGAACACGATAACGCCAGCATCAAAGGCGCTACGTTAAACACCGTCGCCGCTGCCCAGAAAATCGGTGGAGACATCGCGGTATTGGTTGCGGGCCAAGGTTGCGGCGCCGCTGCGGAAGCCGCTGCAAAAATCGCTGGCGTCAGCAAAGTGCTGGTTGCCGACAATGCAGCCTATGCGCACCAGCTCGCCGAAAACATTGGCCAGCTCGTGGCAGAACTCGGTAAGAGCTATCAATACGTGCTCGCACCGGCGACCACGAACGGCAAGAACTTCCTGCCGCGCGTTGCTGCATTGCTCGATGTCGGCCAAATCTCTGAAATCACCGAAGTAGTTTCACCGGATACATTCAAGCGTCCGATTTACGCGGGCAACATCATCGCGACGGTACAGTCGAGCGATCCGATCAAAGTGATCAGCGTGCGCACCACTGGTTTCGATCCGGTTGCAGCTGAAGGCGGCAGCGCGACCGTTGAAGCGGTATCGATCGCCGCTGATGCCGGTGTGTCGGGTTTCGTCAAAGAAGAGTTGGCGAAGAGCGATCGCCCCGAGCTTACTGCGGCCAGCATCATCGTCTCCGGTGGGCGCGGCATGCAGAACGGCGACAACTTCAAGCTGTTGTACTCGCTGGCCGATAAACTCGGCGCGGCAGTGGGTGCATCGCGCGCGGCGGTCGATGCGGGCTTCGTGCCTAACGATATGCAGGTCGGTCAGACCGGCAAAATCGTCGCGCCCGATCTGTACGTCGCGGTCGGTATTTCCGGCGCAATTCAGCATTTGGCCGGCATGAAAGACAGCAAAACGATTGTCGCGATCAACAAAGATCCGGATGCACCGATTTTTCAGGTGGCGGATTATGGTTTGGTTGCCGATCTGTTCGAAGCGGTTCCCGAGCTCGAAAAGGCGCTGTAATTACTCGCTCCAATAAAAAAGCCGGCATTTGCCGGCTTTTTTGTTTCTGCAATTTACTTTTCTTGCTGACCGCTTTAGTCGATTATTTATGCCGACGAAACCACGGTAACGGCTGATCGATACCGGCGGAATACGCATCGCTGAAATCGTTCAAACTGGCGATCGCTTTTTCAGGCTCGGTGGTTTCGATGGCAAATGCATCGAAGCCGCAACGGCTCAGGTAATACAGCTGATCGCGAATGAATTGTCCGATCGCGCGCACTTCGCCTTTGTAGTGGAAATGCTCGCGCAGAGTGCGTCCATACGAAAAGCCTCGACCGTCGGTGAATAACGGAAAATCGATCGCAATGACTTCGAGTGCCGATAAATCATCGGCAAGCGGAGCGGGTGGTTGATCGCTACCGAGCCATACGCCGACGTCACCGCGTTGAAGCAATGTCTCGCGTTGTTCGAGCCAATAATTCAGCGGCACGATAATTTTCCCATCAGGCAGATTGCCTTCCGGGATTTCGCGCAGTACTTGCCAGGTATCGTCGATGACCGCGCCATGCTTGATTAATTTAGGCCGCATATACGCGCTCCTTGAAGGGGTCGAGGCCGATACGACGGAACGTGCCGAGGAACGGTTCGCCCTCGGTGCGATGATCGAGATAGGTTTGCAGAATTTTTGCGACCACTTCGGGTACATCGGCTTGCGAAAACGATGGGCCGAGAATGGCGCCGAGCGAAGCGTCTTTACCCTGATTGCCGCCGAGCGAAATCTGATAAAACTCCGCGCCTTTCTTATCGACGCCAAGAATGCCGATATGGCCGACGTGATGATGTCCGCACGCGTTCATGCAGCCGGAGATATTCAAGTCGAGTTCGCCGAGATCGTATACGTAATCGAGATCGTCGAACTTGCGCTGAATCGCTTCGGCAACCGGTATCGATTTGGCGTTGGCCAGCGAACAATAATCGCCGCCTGGACAGCAGATGATGTCGGTGAGGTGGCCGATATTCGGCGTTGCGACGCCGATTCTTTTCGCCTCTTCCCACACGGCAAATAAATCGCTCTGGCGAATGTCCGGCAAAATCAGATTTTGATAATGGCTTGAACGAACTTCACCAAAGCCGAAACGATCCGCTAGATCGGCCACTGCTTCCATTTGTTCAGCCGAGCAATCGCCGGGCGCATATCCCGTCGTTTTTAGCGACAGCGTGACGATGCGGTAACCGGCTTGCTTGTGCGCGTCGGTGTTGTATTTGAGCCAGCGCGCAAATGCAGGGTTGGCGTCGACTTGTTGTTGCAGCGCGGTATTGGCGGCTACACCGTCGAGCGTTTCGTATGCGGGCGGCTGGAAGAACGATTGCGCATGTGCGATCGCTTCCGGCGTCAACGTATTCGGACCGTCTTTCAGATACGCCCATTCCGCTTCGACTTTTTCGCGAAACGCATCCGGCCCCATTGCACGCACGAGAATTTTAATCCGCGCTTTGAATTTGTTGTCGCGACGACCGAGCTGGTTGTATACACGCAGCACCGCTTCGAGATAGGTCAGCAGATGTTGCTTCGGCAGAAATTCATTGATGACTTCGCCGATCACCGGTGTACGGCCAAGACCGCCGCCGACCAATATTTTGAAGCCGGTTTCGTTGGAAGCGTTGCGCACAATTTCGATGCCGACATCGTGTACGTGCATTGCCGCGCGATCGCTATCGGAACCGCATACGGCGATCTTGAATTTGCGCGGCAGAAACGCGAACTCCGGATGGAAAGTCGACCACTGCCGAATGATTTCGCAATACGGCCGGGCATCCTCGACCTCATCGGCGGCGACACCGGAGAAATGATCGGCGGTGGTATTGCGAATGCAATTGCCACTGGTTTGAATCGCATGCATCTGCACGCTGGCGAGCTCTTCGAGAATCGTCGGCACGTCTTCGAGCTCGGGCCAGTTCAATTGCATATTTTGACGAGTGCTGAAGTGGCCAAAGCCTTTGTCGAAACGACGGCTGATATCGGCGAGCTTACGCAATTGTTTTGTATTCAGTGTTCCGTAGGGAATCGCAATGCGCAGCATATAAGCGAGGCGTTGCTTGTAGAGGCCGTTCTGCAGGCGCAGCGGCAGGAATTGCAGAGGCTGCAATTCACCGGCAATGAAGCGTTCGGTTTGTCCGCGGAATTGGCGAGTACGCTCTTCCACTAACCGTTGATCGTGTTGATTGTATTGATACATCGATAGCAAACCTTGAAAAGAGGCCCGGGGCTTAGGCCGGCGCGTACCTTAGCAGATTGGAAGTGTTAGCAAAACTAACGGATTTCTATAACGAAATAAGTCCGGGAGCTATGCGGAAACCGCGTTATCGCATAGCTCCAGCACCGATAAAACGCTGCCATTCGCATTAGCGTTGTTTATACTCTGCGCCGCTTCAGAAATTTTTTATGCTCCGCCGAATTCCATTCATTTGATCAGGTGAACTTCATGGTCCAGCAAGAGCAGAACGCTTCGAATAACGCCGGCGACGGAAAAGCCGATGTAATCGCCGTGGTAGCGATCATCACCCTGGTGGTCGGTGCAGTGGTGTACTGGTTGTACGGACTTTAAACCGCTACGTCGTAATATCGGCGGGACGTCAATGTCCCGCCTGTTTCAGTACCAGCATCACCACCGATAAAACCGTTCCCATAAATAGCAGTGTGAACAATATTCCAGCGACGATAAAAACGCGGGCCTTGCCATGCTTGAAGTCGCGCTCGTGATTTTTACTGCTCTGCACCCCAAACGCAGCAGCGAAAACACTGCCAATAAGCGCGCGCAAACCGGGTGCTTTTTCCGGTTCTTTATCGTGGTCGCTGCTCATTTATCGTCTCCTAGCCATTAGCTGCCTGCGGCGCGGCGGGCTCATACCCTAAAACGGGCGATAGCCAGCGCTCCATTTCGGCCACCGAAAACCCTTTGCGTGCGGCAATACTCTCGACCTGATCGCGCTGAATTTTGCCTACTGCGAAATAGCTCGATTGCGGATGCGAGTAATAAAAACCACTGACGCTCGCGGCAGGACTCATCGCAAAATGCTCGGTCAGCTCGACACCGATTTGTTCCGCGTGCAGCAGTGCGAACAACGTGGCCTTTTCGGTGTGATCCGGACATGCCGGATAGCCTGGGGCAGGGCGGATTCCACGGTATTTCTCTTTGATCAGATCGATATTGTCGAGCTGTTCGTCCGCCGCGTAATGCCAGAACTCGCGACGGACGCGTAAATGCAAATGTTCCGCAAAAGCTTCGGCAAGGCGATCGGCGAGCGCTTTCACCATGATGCTGCTGTAGTCATCGTGTTTAGCTAAGAATTGCTGCGACAGCTCATCGGCCCCGATGCCCGCGGTGACGACAAACGCGCCGACATAATCGGACAGTCCGCTGTCTTTTGGCGCAATAAAATCGGCGAGGCTGTGGTTGGGTTTTCCGTTCGGTTTTTCGATTTGCTGACGCAAATGATGCAGCGTGGCGATGCGTTGATCGCGCTGTTCGTTTGCGTACAGTTCGATATCGTCGCCGCCGACGCGAGCAGCCGGCCAGAAACCGAATACCGCGCGGGCCTTGATCAGTTTGTTGTCGACGATATGTTTCAACATGGTTTGCGCATCGGCAAACAAATTACGCGCGGCTTCGCCGACTTTCTCATCGCTGAGAATATCCGGGTATTTACCGGCCAAATCCCAGCTGATGAAGAACGGCGTCCAGTCGATTGTCTCGATCAATTTTTCGAGCGGGTAATCGTCGAGCACTTGCTCGCCGATGAACTGCGGTTTTGGCGGCACATAATTTTTCCAATCGATCTGCTCGCCGCGCGCAATCGCTTCCGCGTACGAAATCGGTTTCGATTTCGGCTGACGATTCGCATTGCGCTCGCGTAACGCTTCGTATTCCGCGCGACGCTCGGCGATAAACGCAGGCTTTAATTCCTGGCTGATCAGGCTGCTCGCGACAGAAACACTGCGCGATGCATCGGGTACATACACCACACCGTCGTTGTGATACTGCGGTTCGATTTTCACCGCAGTGTGCGCCTTCGATGTAGTCGCTCCGCCGATCATTAAGGGTAAGTTGAAATTCAAACGCTGCATCTCGCGCGCGACGTGCACCATCTCATCGAGCGATGGCGTAATCAAACCGCTGAGGCCGATGATGTCGACATCCTTTTCCTTGGCGACCCGCAAAATTTCTTCGCACGATACCATTACGCCGAGATCGATCACCTCGTAGTTATTGCATTGCAGCACCACGCCGACAATATTTTTGCCGATGTCATGCACATCGCCTTTCACGGTCGCCATTAAAATGCGGCCATTGGCTCGGCTGCCGGCCTGTTTTTCTTTTTCGATGAACGGCGTCAAATACGCAACGGCCTGCTTCATCACGCGCGCGCTTTTCACGACCTGCGGCAAAAACATTTTGCCCTGGCCGAACAAATCGCCGACTACATTCATGCCGTCCATTAACGGACCTTCGATCACGTGAATCGGGCGTTCGGCTTCGAGACGCGCGGCTTCGGTATCTTCTTCGATGAACGCCGTGATGCCTTTGACGAGCGAATGCTCAAGCCGCTTTTTCACCGGCCAGCTGCGCCACTCCAAATCTTCTTCGGCTTTTTTTGCGCCGCCGACCGCGTATTTGCCGGCGATATCGAGCAGACGTTCGGTTGAATCGGAACGCCGATTCAAAATCACATCTTCGACACAATCGCGCAGCTCGAGTGGAATGTCCTCGTAAATCGCGAGCTGGCCCGCGTTAACGATGCCCATCGATAAACCGGCGCGAATCGCGTGATATAAAAATACCGCGTGAATTGCTTCGCGCACCGGATTATTGCCGCGAAACGAAAACGATACGTTGCTGATGCCGCCGGAAATTTTGGCGTACGGCAATTCGCGGCGAATGAACCGGCACGATTCGATGAAATCGACGGCGTAATTGTTGTGTTCGTCGATACCGGTCGCGACCGCGAATACGTTCGGATCGAAAATAATATCTTCCGGCGGGAAACCGACTTCGTTGACGAGAATGTCGTATGAGCGTTTGCAGATTTCGTTTTTGCGCGCTTCGGTATCGGCCTGGCCTTTTTCATCGAACGCCATCACGATAATTGCAGCGCCGTAGCGGCGGCACAATTTCGCGCGCTCGATAAATTCCGGCACGCCTTCTTTCATGCTGATCGAATTGACGATGCATTTACCCTGTACGCATTTCAAACCGGCTTCGATCACTTCCCATTTCGACGAGTCGATCATGATCGGCACGCGCGAAATATCCGGCTCGCTCGCGATCAGATTCAAAAAGGTCACCATCGCCTTTTTCGAATCGAGCATGCCTTCATCCATGTTGATATCGATGACCTGCGCGCCGCTTTCCACTTGTTGCAAGGCAACTTCGAGCGCTTCGGCGTAATTTTCTTCGCGAATCAATTTCGCGAATTTTGCCGAGCCGGTGATATTGGTGCGCTCGCCGACGTTGACGAATAACGAGTTTTCATCGATGACGAACGGTTCCAGTCCGCTCAATCGACATGCTTTAGGTAATTGGGGAACGGCGCGCGGTTTTAAATCGGCGACCGCATCGGCAATCGCACGAATGTGCTCTGGTGTCGTACCGCAACAGCCGCCGACGATATTCACCAATCCGCTTTCGGCAAATTCGCGGACGATGACGGCCATTTCTTCCGCGCTTTGATCGTACTCGCCGAATTCATTCGGCAAACCGGCGTTCGGATGCGCGCTGACAAATGTTTCCGCGCAATTCGCCAACGCATACACATACGCGCGCAATTCGGCGGCGCCCAATGCGCAGTTCAAGCCGATGCTGAGCGGCTGTGCGTGGGCGAGCGAATACCAGAAGGCTTCGGTGGTTTGCCCCGATAAGGTACGGCCGCTGGCGTCGGTGATGGTGCCCGAAATCATGATCGGCAATTCGTAGCCGATATCGTCGAAGTAACTTTGCACCGCGAACGTCGCGGCTTTCGCGTTCAGCGTGTCGAAAACGGTTTCGATCAGAATGATGTCGGCGCCGCCATCGATCAGGCCTTTAGTTGCTTCGCGGTAGTTTTCGACCAGCTCGTCGAAGGTGACATTGCGGAAAGCGGGATCGTTGACGTCGGGTGAAATCGTCGCGGTGCGGCTGGTCGGGCCGAGCACGCCGGCGACATAGCGCGGCCGCTCGGGCGTTTTTGCCGTCATGGCATCGGCGGCGGCGCGGGCGAGGCGGGCGCCTTCGACATTCAGCTCGTACACCAGCTCTTCCATGCCGTAATCGGCTTGCGAGACGCGGGTCGAGTTAAACGTGTTGGTTTCAAGAATGTCGGCACCGGCTTCGAGGTATTGGGTATGAATCGCCGAAATCACATCGGGCCGCGTCAACAACAGCAGGTCGTTATTGCCTTTGACATCGCGGTGATAATCCCGGAAGCGGTCGCCACGATAATCGGACTCCTGCAATTGATAGGTCTGGATCATCGTCCCCATCGCGCCGTCGAGGATCAGAATGCGGTCCTGCAGGGCTTGCTTCAGCGTTGCGATGCGATGGTTGCGGGCGATGTTCATTCAATCTCCGGATGTGTCTGGGTCTGGGTGATAGAGAGCTTTATCGAGGCTCACTAGTCCTAAGGCCCGCTAGTATAGGCGGCTGAGAATCTATATCAAAGTTTTTTGATATAGATTGGCGGGCGGGGATAATACCTGAGTATGGAAGTCGGGCATAGCATGTGATAAGTTCGCGGCAGACTCCCGCTCCGAAAGACCGCGCGAGTATACTGCGCGCCCCGCACGCGACCCTTACCGTTTTCCGGATACTCATTGTTATGACCAGCAGCACCGACACCGTAAAGCTCACGATTACCGAAGCAGCGCAGGATTACCTCGCCGAACTGCTGACCAAGCAGGACCCCGAAGTGATCGGTGTGCGCATGTTCATCAACCAGCCGGGAACGCCGAAGGCTGAAACGTG
This sequence comes from uncultured Spongiibacteraceae bacterium, assembly GCA_946480345.1. The sequence continues at coordinate 14,531 of CAMLJR010000003.1, read as the reverse complement.
CATCGCCTACTGCCGCTCCGACGATGAGAAGCCCGACGACCTGGTCGAGCAATATCCGAAGTTCAAAGCCTATTTCGAGCGCCGCAGCATTCCCTTTCTTGAAGATGCACTGGTCGATTTCGCCAAGGACCGGATGGGCGGTCAGCTGACGATCAAAGCGCCGAACGCGAAACTTCCGAAGGTTGGCGAGGAAAGCCCGCTCGAAGATCGCGTCAACTATCTGCTGTATAACGAAGTGAACCCGTCGCTGGCGGCGCACGGCGGTGAAGTCAGTCTGATCGAAATCACCACCGATGATGTTGCGGTGTTGAAATTCGGCGGCGGCTGCCAGGGTTGCGGCATGGTGGACGTGACGCTGAAGCAGGGCGTCGAGAAAACATTGCTGGAGCAGATTCCGCAGTTGAAAGGTGTGCGCGATGTCACCGATCACACCGATAAGACGCAAGCCTATATGTAACGGCGTAAAAGCTGACAATAAAAAGGGCGATCAAATGATCGCCCTTTTTATTTTTCGCTAGCAAACTCCTAAGTCGAGGCGCCATCGATCGTGATGACCGAGCCGGACATAACACCGGCCTCGGGCGATGCAATCATCAACGCCGCAGACGCGATTTCCTCGGGTGACGAGAAACCCAGCGGGCTGAACGGAATCAGGCGAATTACTTCCGGCGCAGCGTCCTCAGGGAATGGCACCGCCGCCATTGGTGTTTTCACGCCGCTCGGCGCAATCGCGTTGATGCGCACACCGCGATCGGAGAATTCTTTTGCCATCGACGTGGTCATTGAAATCAGCGCGCCTTTTGATGCGGCATAAGCCACTGCGTACGGCATGCCGAGTTTGCCGGCCATCGATGACAGATTCACGATTGCACCGCGCGTTTGCACGAGATGCGGCAGCGTTGCCTGCGACATCAAAAACGCACCCACCAGGTTGACCTGCATGATTCGATTAAAGGTGGCCAGGTCGAGTTTTTCGACGCGGCTGTATTTAACGATGCCGGCGATATTGAACAGCGCATACGGTGCGCCGAGTTCGCTGACCGTACGTGCGACGGCGGCTTGGACCTGTTCTTCGTTGCTGATATCGCAAGCAAGCGCCAGCGCTGTACCGCCAGCGGCATTGATTTCCGCTACAACTTTTTCGACGTGTTCCGCATTGATATCGATAGCGGCGATTTTCGCGCCTTCCTGCGCCAGTTGCAGACACGCGGCACGGCCGATGCCGGAACCGGCTCCGGTAACAATGGCAACACGATTTTCGTAAGAAAGTTTCATCGCTGACTCGCTAATTCTCAGGTGGATTTAACGGAATAATCGAATTATTGATTGACCGAAGGTGCGCGCAACTATACCAGCCTCGATTATTTTGAGCGCGGTTTGATGCGCATCACCGCACGCCGTATCATCGCCGACAATTTCAATAACAACTCTCATAGCAACTCTCAATCGTAGTAAAGCGAGGAATCCAATGGCTCTACATCCCGAACTCAAAGCAATACTCGAAACGCCATTTGCGCACATGCTGTTCAATCTCAAAGAAAATTATGTGCAGATTCGTGCGGCCTCGGAATCGATGAAGTTGCCTCCCGAACATTTACCGCCGATCGCATCGGTCGAAAATCGAAAAATTCCGGGCCCTGCGGGTGAAATTCCCGTGCGCATTTATACGCCGGCGGGGAAGGGTCCGTTTTCGGTAATCGTATTTTTTCACGGTGGCGGCTTCGTGCTCGGCGATCTCGATATGCATGAACTCACTTGCCGCAATCTCGCGAATGCAAGCGGTCACAAAATTATTTCCGTCGATTATCGACTGGCTCCCGAGCATACGTTTCCTGCTGCACCGGAAGATTGTTACGCCGCGACGAAGTGGGTTGCGGAAAATGCCGCTCAATTGCAGATCGATGCAAAACGCATTTCGGTTGCGGGCGACAGCGCGGGCGGCAATCTCGCCGCGGTAGTGGCATTGATGGCGCGCGATCGCAATGGCCCAGCGTTACATAAACAAGTGCTGGTGTATCCCGTTACCGAGCATTTCGCCGAAGGGCAGGCAACGCCGCATTCTTCCTACGTTGAAAATGCCGAAGGCTACATGCTGACAGCGCAGGCGATGGATCACTTCTGGCATTTGTATCTCGGTACAGTTAACGATGCCGATAGCGCTTATGCATCGCCATTGCGCGCAAAAGATTTAAGCGGGTTGCCGGCGGCAATTGTTATCACTGCCGAATACGATCCATTGCGCGATGAGGGCGAGCGTTACGCAGCGCGTTTGCGCGAAGCCGGTGTCCCGGTCACGTTGCGTCGCTTCGACGGAATGATTCATGGTTTCTGGGGATTGTTCGATTCGGTATCGAAACCGGCTACAGACCTGATCGTTGAATTCCTGAAAAAATAAAAAGCTCGTACTTTAAATCTCGTCCGTTCGGATCTATTGAGCGGACGAAATTTATCCCACAATTGCTGATCGATTTTTTGAGGCAGAGGCAATGACCACGTTATTTGATTCGGTACAGCTCGGCGAACTTGAGCTGCGCAATCGCATTGTGATGGCACCGATGACACGCAGCCGCGCTGGCGCCGGCGATGTGCCGACCGAATTGCACGTTGAATATTATCGGCAACGCGCAAACGCCGGACTGGTCATTACCGAAGGCACGCAACCGAGCAAACATGGCAAAGGCTATTGTCGTACACCGGGCATTCACACGCCGGAGCAGATCGCCGGTTGGCGCGCAGTGACCGACGCCGTGCACGCCGAAGGCGCGAAAATTGTCGTGCAACTCATGCACGTCGGCCGCGTTGCGAATCATTTGAATAAAGACGCCGATGCGGAAACCGTCGCGCCGTCGGCGATTCGCGCGAAAGGACAAATTTTTACCGAACAAGCAGGCACGCAGGATTTCGATATGCCGCGCGCGCTGCGCACCGATGAAATTGCGGGCGTGATTGATGAGTATCGGCAGGCGACGCGCAATGCACTTGAAGCGGGTTTTGATGGAGTGGAATTGCATTGCACCAGCGGTTATCTGCCGGCGCAATTTCTATCGACTGGCACCAATCAACGCACTGATCAATACGGCGGCTCCGCGCAGAATCGCATTCGTTTCGTGATTGAAGCGTTGCAGGCGATGGCTGCCGAAGCGGGTGCTGGTCGCGTCGGTTTTCGCATCTGTCCGGGCAATCCATTCAATGATTTGCACGACGATAATCCCGGCGAAACCTTCGCTGCATTATTGCAGGCTGCAACGCCATTGAATCTCGCGTATCTGCATTTGATTTACGTGCCGGCATTACCCGTCGATGGTTTGCAACTCGCGCAACAGAACTATCGCGGCGCAATGATTATCAACGAAAGTCTTACGCTCGAATCCGCGCAGCGTTATATCGAAAATGGAATTGCCGCCGCCGCATCGTTCGGGCGTTTTTATATCAGCAATCCTGATCTGGTCGAGCGCTTTCGGCGTGGCGCCGAACTTGCGCAACCCGATCGCAATACGATGTACACACCCGGACCGAAGGGTTATACCGATTATCCATTTTTGCCTTAAAGTCCGTTGTTTTTGTTCGATAACCGTAATGCAGGTCGTGCGAGGAAACCGTCATGGGACGTTTAGCCAACAAAATTGCAATCGTGACGGGCGCGGCTTCCGGTATTGGGCTGGCAACGGTCAAAATTCTTGCCCGCGAAGGTGCAGCCGTGGTCGTTGCCGATTTCAATGAAGCCGGCGCGCAAAGCGCCGCTGATGAAATCAATGCGGCCGGCGGTAGAGCAATAGCGACAATGCTCGATGCGACGAATGTGGATTCGGTGCGTGCGTTGATCGAATTAACGAAAACGAAATTCGGTGCGCTGCACATCCTTCACAACAACGTTGGTGCTACCGACGTGACCAAGGATCTCAATGTGGTCGATCTCGATCTCGACACCTGGGACCGCACGTTTGCGATCTGTTTGAAAAGCGTCGTGATGGGCTGCAAATTTGGTATTCCGTTAATGCTGGAGAGCGGCGGCGGTTCGATTATCAACACGGCCTCGCTGTCGGGGGTGGGCGGTGATATGACCAACACTGCCTATGGCGTTGCTAAAACGGGCGTGATGTCGCTGACGAAATATGTCGCGACGCAATTCGGCGACAAGAATATTCGCTGTAACGCCATTGCGCCCGGCGTGATCATGACGCCGGCAGTTGAGAAATTCATGCCGCAGCCGATGATCGATGCATTTCAAAAACACACGTTAACGCCGCGCCTCGGCAAGCCCGAAGATATCGGTGAAATGGTCGCGTTTCTCGCGTCGGATGCAGCGGGCTACATCACCGGACAAACGATTCAGATCGACGGTGGTTTAGTGACGCATCTACCGAACTCGGCAGAGCAGTAATTACCTTTATCTTTCTCGTGATGGCTTGGACTAGCTGCGCGTAAGAATCGCACTAAGCGCGCGACGCACAGTATCCAGATGAACCTGCAACGCTGCCTCGAACTCCGCTTCAGAAACATTTGCCGTGCGAAGCAAAAAAAACAGGCTGGGCCCGGCGGTTATGTTGCTGACCGCATCGCCGCTCGGTGGAATACCGTCTTCCAGCACAGCCTCGTCGAGTAATTTTGTCGATTTGCCCGACATATGCGTCCAGCTGATATCGCTCAGCGGATGCAAACGACCCTCCGCCATGTCGCGCAAAATGAAGCCGAGTAGTGCCGGACGAATCCTGGCAAAACGGATGAAATATTCGATCCGCATCATCACCTGATTCACGCCCCCCGATCCGACAGAAGGCGCATTTTTTTCGACGAAGCCGTCCCAATCGCTCGACAGCCGCCTGATCACTTCCCCATACAGCGACACCTTGTCTTTGAAGAAATGGGCGATAGCCGGCGCGGTTTTGCCGACATCCGCAGCAATATCCTGCAAGCGCGCCGTATCGAATCCCTCATCGGCAAAGCGCCGCTCAGCCGCATCGAGAATCGCCGCCCGAGTGGCAGCGCCCCGATCGCCTTCGCCGGTAGGCCTGCCGCGCCGCGTTTTTATTTCAGCGTTCATCGAGTTCTCTATTTTTACTGAATTGACGTTAAGTAAAACGCAATTATAATCGGCCCCATGCAGGAAGCCAGGCTCGTCTGTTCACCATTATATGTTTGGCGCGCTAGGCAACTGGTTTCGGTCTCAATAATTCTAATGAGGGGCAATACATGGCAGATGCTCGACCTTTCGGCGCAACTCGCGACGCGCACTACGGTTTCAGCAAGATTTTCGTCCACGATCTGGAGGCGATGGGCCGATTCTACGAAGAGGTCTTTGGCCTCGTACTGTTCAACCGCCACCAGGATGCAATGCTCGGACGGAAGATCGACGAAATCACGTATCAATCGACGTATCCCGGCGGCAGCTCGCTGACGTTGATCAAATACCTCGACTCGACCGGCCCTATCGTCGACGAATCAATCCAAGGTTTCACCACAACGAATATCGAAGCATTGGTAGAGCGTGCGAAAGCGGCGGGCGGCAGCATCCCCGAGCCAATTCGCCGCATTGATGAGTTCAAGCTCCGTGTCGTTTTTGTGCGCGATCCCGAAGGCCATTTGAACGAAGTCGTTCAGCTCGACGCGCAGTAATCAGCCGGCCGAAGAAATGTTCGCCCATTGGAGGCACTCATGAATTATTCCGATAACAAACAACCTTCCCTCGAACAAACCTCTCTCGAACAAGTAATAAGCGCATTGGAGCCGATGATCGCTCTGATGAGTCTGGTGCAGATCACCGGCGATCGTGGTCTGCTGCGCAAGTACGGTCCTAAGCTGGAAGGCACCCAGCATCAAATGCGCGAAGCTTTTGTCGCCGTGGATGGCGAAATCGATCATGACGAAGCCGATACGTCGATCGTTGCGGAAATCCGCGAACAATTGCTGCAGCGCGTGAAAAGCGGCCAGGCGCCGGTGATGCCGCATATCGATCTGGGTTTATTCCGCGATATGGCGCGTCTCACACTTGGCTTCGATATGCCCGAGCGCTCGCTCGAGCCTGCGTATCAACATGCGGGTTTCACCACTGACACGCGCATTCGTCAGCCGAAAATGGCCCCGCCCGAAGACATGAAGGTGCTCATTGTTGGCGCCGGCATGATGGGTATTAACGCCGGTATCAAGCTGCAACAAGCCGGTTTCGATTACACCATTGTCGAAGCGCAAAACGATGTTGGCGGTAACTGGTTGGTCAGCACGTACCCGGGCGCTGCGGTCGATACGCCGAGCATTCTGTATTCGTACTCGTTCGATCCAAATCCCTCGTGGACGCGTTTTTATCCCGTCGGCCCCGAGTTTCTGGCTTATCTGCAAAACGTCGCGAATCGCTACAACCTGTATCAGCGCATTCAATTCGGCACTTTTGTCCATGGCGCGAAGTGGGATGAAGCGCGTCAGCTGTGGACAATCGAAGCGACACAAAACGGCGAAAAGCGCATGTATGAAGCGAACATTCTGTTGATCGCCGCCGGTCCGAACAATCGCCCGAAAATGCCGCCGGGGGTGAATGTGGATGTATTCGAAGGTGCGATCGCCCATACCGCCGAATGGGATAGTTCAATCGATCTGAAAGGCAAAAAAGTCGTGCAGGTGGGCGTCGGTTGTTCCGGCGTGCAGCTCGCGACGGCGATCGCCGATGAGGTGAGCGAGCTCAACATCATCATGCGTCAACCCGAATACATCATTCCGAACGAGCAGGCACGCGCGAATGTCGATCCGCTCGATCGTGCCGCGCAGGAAACGATTCCGTTCGTCGCACAATGGCGTCGTCTGCAAGGCTTGGCCAGCGCGATGAACGATATGAAAGGCATGATGAGCATCGATCCGGAATGGCAGAAAAACGGCGGGCGCATTTCGCAATTCAACGATGCAATCACCGACATGAGCCTGAATTTTTTGAAGAGCAAATTCCCCAACGATCCGGAAATGGTGCAACGATTAACCCCGGATTATCCGTTATTCGCTAAGCGACCGATTCTCGATTGCGGCTATTACGACGTGCTGCAAAAACCCAACGTCAAGCTGATCACGGGTGCGCTCGCGGCGTGCGAAAAAGATGCGGTCATTCTCGCCAATGGCACGCGCATCCCCTGCGATGTATTGCTGCTGGCCACGGGCTATCACCTCGACTGGTGTACCCAATTCGATATTTCCGGCCGCGACGGCAAAACGTTGCGCGATGTTTTCACGCCAACGCCTTATGCCTACGAGGGCCAGACGGTGCCGGGTTTTCCAAACATGTTCATTATGGGTGGGCCGAACAGCTTCCTCGTTGCCAATCATGCGGTCGTCAGTGAGCAGCAGGTTCATTGGATTGTCGAGCTATTGCAGGCCATGGTCGATGAAAACTGGTCATCATTCGATGTCAGCGAAGCCGCCTGCGACGAATACAACAAAGGCATCGAAGAAAGTCTGCAACTCACCTGCTGGGTCAACAAAGGTTCCGCACACGGTTATTACCGTCATGCCAGCGGCAAAGTCGTGCTGGCTATTGGCCGTCACAACAATGAAATTTGGCACGATACGCGGCAGCCGAAGCTTGAGCACTTCAACCCCGTCGCAAACAAAAAGCCAGCGCGAGTCCCTTCGAATCCGCAGCAAAAGCTTTCGATTTAAAGAAGAGCGTCCAACCAAAGCATTTGAGGAGATAGGAAAATGACCAACGCATTGAGCCGTGATCGATTCAAACCGGTTGCGCCACCGCGGCTGATCGAAAACGCCTATAGCGAAGATCAGCATCGCCGTTTGCTAAGCGTGGTGCGCGACAAGGGTCCGTGGCCGTTGATTCTCGCGCACAATTTCAAAACACCCGAAGAGGTCCTCGCCACCGGCGGTTCGGTAGATTTGCCGCCCTGTATCAAAGCCTCGTGGGATATGGTGCTGACGCCGGTTTTTCGCGGGCAATTGGCGCGTCAGGGTGTGTGTTTTTATCGCGACATCGAAGATTGTTACTACAACTCGCATTTTCTCGATCTGGTGCGCGGTTACTGGGGCGCGGAATACGCCGAACCGGAAACCTATCTGTTCAACATTCAAGGCCCGTGTCCGGTCGGTGGACCGCCGCATCTCGATGGCACCGTATTTCGCGGTATGACGATGGAAAACACACCGTTATGGCTGTTGATGTCGATGTCGAAATCCGGCTTGTTTCGTCAATGGCAGGCTAAAAAGGCGCAGGTCATCGCGTGGTATTACAAAGGCAAAATCGGTGGCGGTTTCAACTGCTGGCCCGATGGTCCGAGCGGCGCGCCGATGCAGATCAACGCGCCGATGTGGGGTCGTGCTGTCGTCGTCGAAAACGAAATGATGCTGCACCACGGTCAAGCCAACGGACCCGTGTCGATGCGCAAGCCCGAGGGCCTCGACATCATTTCCAAATTCGGCGCCGATCCGGATACCGCAGACGGTTGGCGGATCACCAACGGCGATAAAGTGATTCAGCGTATTTCCGCGGACGAAACACGTTTCCTGATTCATTGGGGCGCGCGCCTGTTCATGGATTACAACGAACTGAAAGTGTCGCTCGATCATTCGGACGACATCACCGCAGAGACTGCGCTCAATATATTGATTGCAGATTTGCGCACACGTGGCGTCGCGTTCACCGAGCCCAGCGATCCAATGACGGATCAGCAATTTATTCGCGTGCTGGCGAAAACCTACGATCACGGTTTACCGGATGTCATTCCACCGGACGTCAACGACGAACAACTTGTCGCTTGATTTTTTCTTCTGAAAACAATTGTTGGAGTAAAGCTATGAATTCATCGACAGAGCGGCGTTTGTTGAATCGCACCGCAGTGATCACCGGCGCGGGCGATGGCATCGGCCGTGCCATCGCGCGGCGTTATGCGCGCGAGGGCGCAAACATTGTTATCGCGGATTTCAATCCGGAAACCGGGCTGCAAGCGGCTGAGGAAATGATTTCGCAATTCGGTGTGCGGGCTGAATTTGTGCGTACCGATGTATGCCAGAAAGAGCACATCGAACGGATGATCGCAGTGGCAAATGAAAAATTCGGTGGCGTCGATATCCTTGTTAACAATGCGTGGGCGGGTGGCGAAATAACGCGCATCGAAAATAAATCCGATGAGGTCATGCAGCGCGCGTTGACGATGGCTTTGTCAGCCGGTGTATGGGCGATGAAAGCAGTATTTCCGTATATGCGAGAAAAACGATGCGGACGCATTATCAATATCTGCTCGCTGAATGGTGTCAACGCGCATATGGGAACGGCGGAATACAACGTCGGGAAGGAGGCATTGCGCGCATACAGCCGCAGCGCCGCTCGTGAGTGGGCGCAGTACCAGATTTGCGTCAATGTGATTTGTCCTGCAGCTGTAACCAGCAGCTTCAAGGAGTTTCAAAGAATGGCACCGGATATGGCCGCGCAGGCAGCTTCGGCGAATCCGATGGGGCGCATGGGCGATCCCGATGACGATATTGCGGGAGTCGCCTATTTTCTTGCCAGTGACGACACGCGTTACGTAACAGGAAATACGTTATTCGTCGATGGCGGTTCGCATATTAACGGTGTGGCGTGGGTGCCTGAATTTTCCGATTGAGTTGATTTCAGCGCACCCGAATTTTCGGGTTGGGCGCGCCGCGTCGCATCGTTTCGAGAAATTTATCGAGCGGCGCTGGCGCGGCAACTTCCGGCGTATCTTTCGGCAGATTTGCCCAGAACTCTTTCCACGAAGGCCATAGATCGTGCCATGAGCCGTCGTAGGGTTCGCGGCCGGGCCAGCGCATTTTTTTGTCGCCAATCGGCGGCTTATTTAAATCGGTCGCGTACCAGTAGCAGGGCAGGCGACGGCGGAAAAACCAGCGCCCATCGATGCGCTCGTACTCGTCCCAATACAGCATTTGCATGATGACCCACTCGGGGCCAGTCTCGTGTTCGTTTTTCGAATAGACGACGCCGATCGCATGATCCGCATCTTTGAATTCGATGATGTGCCCGCCGATGTGGTGCGACGTACCGGTGAATTGCAGCCGAAACGTATCGTCTGCCCACGCTTTCATGTGTTCCCGTCCGGTTTTTTCCTTACTGATACGAATATCCGGCGCGAATAAATTCACATGCGCATCGATGTCGCGCATATCGAGCGACAAAGCATATTTCGCCGGCAACATCCGAATTTCTTCAATTGACTCAAGGCGATCGATGCGCGCCAGCAAGTCTTTAATATCGGAGCCCGGCATATCGGTATTTTTTAAATTCATGATGTGATCTCGGTGAAAAGACGTATTACATGTCGGCAAGCGACGATGTCATAACCAATTCGCAGCTCTTGCCGCCGTCGGCAATCAATGTGGCGCCGGTAACGAACGATGCTTCGTCCGACGCGAGAAATAAAATGGTATTGGCAATTTCGATCGGTTGCGAAACGCGACCCATTGGAATTCCCTGCGCAATACCGGGCCGCGCAGCTTCGGGCACGGCATGGCGAAAACTTGGCGTATCGATCGCGCCGGGTGCGACCACATTAACCCGCACATTACTGCGAGCACCCTCGAGCGCAGCGACGCGCGTGAACTGAATCACGCCGGCTTTCGCAGCCGCATAACCGGCCGTACCCGGTGAGGCCAATACGCCGGAAACCGATGCGACATTCACGATCGATCCGGATTTTTGTTTGCACATAATCGGCATCGCCGCGCGCGTGCCGAAAAATGTGCCATCGAGCGTAGCGTGGAAATTCTGATGCCAGTCGTGGGTGGTGGTATCGGCAATCATGCCGCCGCGTACCGATACTGCGTTATTGACCAGAATATCGAGTCGGCCATATTTTTTTGCGGTGTCGTTGATGGCACGCGTGAATTGTTGTTCATCGCTCACGTCGATCGCGATTGCTTCAGCGCGACCGATATTTGAATTGATCTCTGCTGCGATTTTTTCGAGCGGTTCCAGACGGCGTCCGCAAATAACAACGGTTGCACCTTCTTCAGCAAAAAGCCGTGCCGCCGCTTCGCCAACGCCGCTACCCGCGCCGGTGATGAGGGCAACCTTGCCGCTTAATCGATGACTCATGATGACCTCTCTATTTATGACTATTGGCAGATATTAAATTGCATCGGCGATTGTCGTCGGATTGTAACCCGTGTGTGTCGAAAACGCGTGTGTCGAAACGTGTGTGCTGGACAAAGTTCTCTCGATTAATTACAAAGCTGCCTGGCTGGAGCAAAACGATCGACTTCGCTGGGCAAGCAATGGTGAAGTGCTGAATTCAACGATGAGAACAATATGGCTTCACCGACAAAAATCGAACGTTTAACGCCGCGCAGCGCTGCGACTCGAGCCAAGCTGATTGCCGTGGCGGAACGGTTATTCGCGACGAAAGGCGTCGAGGCGGTTTCGTTGAACGAAATCAACCGTGTCGCGGGTCAACGCAACAGCAATGCCTGTCAGTATCATTTCGGCAATAAAGAAGGGCTGATACGCGCATTGCTCGATAAACACATGCTGGCGGTAATGGCTCGCCGTAACGAATTGCTCGATCGGCTTGATGCAAAAGCTGAAATCGATATTCGCGAAGCGGTGCAGGCCTTTTCGCGGCCGGTGGCGGAAAAACTCTACGACCCGGACGGCGGTAAGGAATATATTCGAATCAATGCACAGCTCATCGTGCCTGAAGCATTGCTGTTTCAGCGTCGCGCGGCGGGTTCGTTGCAACTGCAGGGCGCCGATCGTCTGTCGCGTGTGCTGCGCCGATCTATTGCGCATTTGCAATTGCCGGACATCATTGAATATCAGCGTTTTCTAATGGCCGCATTGTTGTTGTTTCATGGCTTGGCCGATCATTCGCAAATGCTCGACGAAACCCGGCAGGGTGATGCAACCATCGATACCGATTTATTCCTGAATATGCTTGAAGACGCAATGATCGATTTGCTGTCGCAGCCAGCATCGGCAGCCACATTGGCGCGCGCGCGGGAGCTAACCGAAACGCGCTGACTGTTGTCCAAAATCGACATTCGGTGATGGCAATTTACGCCTTGATCTCATGCAAACGCAGTATGGCTAAATACCGGGCCACATAGTTTAATGACCGCATTTTAAAGTCGTCCTAAATCGAGCGCAGCTGCTCTGCGCCGCGTCTATCCACACACTCCAGCACGAGACATAACAAATGCAGTGGGATCATTCGGTTGAAGTTTTAGTAGTCGGCTCCGGTAACGGCGGCATGACCGCATCGTTGGCGCTGTATGAAATGGGCGTCAAAAACGTACTTGTCATCGAAAAAGGCGCGAAGTTCGGCGGCACCAGTTCGTATTCCGGTGGTGGCATCTGGATTCCCTGTTCGCATTACGCGAAAGAAGCGGGCGCGCAGGATTCATTCGAAGAGGCGCGTTCCTATCTGCACAACACATTGCCAATGGATAAAACCGATCCGGCGATGATCGATCTGTATTTGAAAACCGCGCCGGAAATGCTGAAGTTTCTGCACGATCGCACGCAAGTGCGTTATGAATCGCTCGAACATTATCCCGATTATTTTTCCGATCGCCCCGGCAGTAAACCCGGCCATCGTTCGCTCGAACCCGAGCCGTTCATGATCGACGAATTGGGGGATGAAGCCGATACGCTGATGCTTGGCCATCCGATGATGCGACTGTTCGGAAAAATTACGATTTCGCAAAAAGAAGCGCGTTTGTTGATTGGCCAACTACCCGGATGGAAATCGCTTATCGCAAAAATGTTATTGGATTATGCGACCGATTTTCCATGGCGTTTCAAAAGCTCGATCGCTCGCCGCCTTGCCTGCGGTGCTGCCGGTGTCGCGCGTCTGCGCAAATCGATGATCGATCGCCAACTTCCGCTTTGGCTCAACACAAAGCTGATTGAGCTGATCGAAGAAAATGGCCGCGTGGTTGGCGCCGTCGTTGAGCGCAAAGGGCAGCGCATGAATATTCGCGCCGAAAAAGCCGTCATTCTTGCAGCCGGCGGCTTCGAGAAAAATCAGAGCGCGCGCGAAAAATATTTACCGCAGCCGACCGACGCACGCTGGAGTGCCGGTGTCGATACCAACGAAGGCGATGCGATCTGGGCCGCACAAAAAGTCGGCGCGGCCACGCGTCGAATGGATGGCGCGTGGTGGTGTACCACGTTTGTTATTCCGGGTGAGCCAGTGCCGTATCTGGCGATCATGGAAAAATCGTTGCCGGGTAATTGCGTGGTTAACGTCAATGGCCAACGCATCAGCAACGAATCGCAGAATTACATGACGTATATGACGGAAGCATTCGAACGTCATACGCCGCAATCGCCGTCATCGCCGGCCTATATGGTTTTCGACGCGCGTTATCGCCGTAATTATTTCGTCGGGCCGCTGATGAATTCGCAATTCCGCCCCGACTGGACGTTGCCGAGTTCGTACGAAGCATCGGGTTTTTATGCAAAGGCAAATACCGTTGCCGAGCTCGCGCGCAAAATTGGCGTCGACGCGGCCGGTTTGGAGCAGACCGTTGCGAATATGAACGAGTATGCGAAAACCGGTAAGGATCTCGAATTCGGTCGCGGCGATGCGCACTACGATCGCTACTATGGCGATCCACGTGTAACGCCTAATCCATGTCTCGCGCCAATTGCCGAAGCGCCGTTCTATGCCGTGCGCACCGATCTTGGCGATTTCGGCACCAACGGCGGTTTAGTCACCGATGAAAACGCGCAGGTACGCAATACCGAAGGTGCGCCGATTCCGGGTCTTTATGCGGTGGGCAATACTGCGGCCGGTTTGCTGGTGACATATCCGGGGCCCGGCTCGACATTAGGCCCGGCGATGACGTTCGCTTATCTCGCTGCAAAGCACATCTCTGCCTGACTCTAACGTTTCCGCTATGGCGCATCGCAGCGATGCGCCTTTTTCATCTCGGCGCGCTTTCGTGCTGCGCACCACACATCACACCTTCGACGTTGCACATTGCGAGGGCGGGCGATAATAATCGCGCGCTCGCTTTGCATGGCTGCACTCTGAATGATTCGTAAACGTATCCCCGTCAATATCATCACCGGTTTTCTCGGCAGCGGTAAAACCACTGCCATTCTCGATTTGCTGACACGCAAACCCGCTCATGAAAAATGGGCGGTGCTGGTCAACGAATTCGGTGAAGTCGGCATCGACGGCGCGATTCTCGCGAATCGCGGCGCTGAAATTCGCGAAGTACCCGGCGGCTGTATTTGCTGCGTCGCGGGTCTGCCGATGCAAATCGCGTTGAATCGCCTCATCGCCACGGCAAAACCGGATCGCTTGTTGATCGAGCCAACCGGTCTGGGGCATCCCCGCCAGATCATCGATTCTTTGCGCGGCGAGTATTACCGCGACGTTCTCGATGTGCGCGCAGTCATTACATTAATTGATCCGCGTAAATTGCAGCAGCCGCGTTATCGCGAACACACGATTTTTCAAGATCAATGGCAAATTGCGGATGTATTAATCGCGAATAAAACCGATTTATGCACGGCCGCCGATGAAAATTATTTTCGAGAATTCGTCGCTGCGTGCGAGCCG
>CAMLJR010000002.1 GCA_946480345.1 uncultured Spongiibacteraceae bacterium | reverse complement strand
AGCCAACGCTCGACAGGTTACCGGCTACACCGCTGGCTTTTGCGTATGCGGGCAAGCTGGGATCAACCTCGACTCTCGCATGAGCGAGTGTTGCGGAACCGATGGCGGCAGCCAGCGCAGTACCGCGCAGAATCGCATTCATTTTCATCCTGTTCTCCTGAGTTTGGATTGGTGTGACTTTCGGGACTGGACGCACTGTACTTATCGAATATGACAGTTCTGTGAACCTACGCAGAAAGTGTTGTTACAGCCTATTTGGAACTTAGCGCTGAGCTACCAGGGGCTCGCGCACAACGCGTGCTAACGGAAAAACGCAAGAAAAACAGCTGCCAACGGCGGGCGTCGACGTGATGCTGAGCCGCGCCTGATGGCGCAGCAGCACATGCTTTACGATCGCGAGTCCCAAGCCGGTACCGCCGGTATCCATCGAGCGACTCTTGTCGACGCGATAGAAGCGCTCGGTCAGGCGGGGAATGTCTTCCGCATCGATGCCGATGCCATCGTCCTCAACATCGAGATATGCGTGCTCGCGGTCGGAATGCCAGCGAACAATGATTTTTCCGCCCGCTTCGGTGTAGCGGGTCGCATTGAAAACGATATTCGCGAATGCACTGCGCAGCTCGTCGCGTTGCCCGATCAGCGCCAGCGCATCGTCGCATTCGATCGTGATTTCGCGCTGATTGCCCACCGATGCCAATGCCTCCTCGCGAATCATTTCCAATATCGGCCGCATCGCGAACGCACCATCGTGCTGGTCCTGCTGCGGCAGTGTTTCCAGCCGGGAAAGCAGCAGCAGATCATTGATCAATGTCTGCATACGACGCGACTGAATCAGCATTTGATCGAGCGCGCGCTTCCAGCGCGGGTTTTCGTCGCCGACATTGCCGGCAAAGGTTTCGAGATAACCGTTAATAACCGTCAGCGGCGTGCGCAGTTCGTGCGATACGTTGGCGACGAAATCCTTGCGCATCTGTTCGAGTTTGAACGTCTGCGTGATATCGCGGACGAACAACAGGCGGCTGCGCTTACCGAAGAACGTGATATGGATTTGCAAATAGGTACTGCCGCGATACGGCGATGGAATTTCCAGCGGCTTGCTGTACTCCTCCGATTCGAAATACGCAATAAATTCGGGGGTACGTACCAGGTTCAACACCTGCTGGCCAGTGTCTTCGGGAAAACGTAACCCGAGCAATGTCTCCGCGGCCTTATTGCTCCATTCGATATTGTTGTCGGCGTCGATCATTACCGCGCCATACGGCAGCGACGTAAACGATTCGCGCAGATAGCTGATTAACGCGCGCAGACGGACACGTTCACGCCGCTCCTTTTGCTGCATGCGGTACAGGCTATCCATGACCTCGCCCCACAAACCGCTCGCTTCCGGCGGTTCGATGGTGGCGCGATGCGTCAGCCATTGCTGCATGTTGTGGAGGTTATAAACGGAACGCGCAGCGAACGCACACGCAGCGACCGCGATAGCCCACGCCATTACATCGAGCAGCCAACCGACCAATACGGCGGCTCCAAGCCACAACAACAGACGATAAAGCTCGGACTTCCAGTTATTCGTCAACATCAGCTGGTCAGTATCAAATCTCGGGGTTTGGTATTGGGCCGTGGCGTTTAAGCAACGCTGGCACCCGTGGTGGAAAATCGATAGCCCGTGCCGCGCACGGTTTGAATCAGCCCGCCATAATCGGCGGCGTTGGTCTGCAAGGCTTTGCGCAAACGGCGAATATGCACATCGACGGTGCGCTCCTCGACGTAGACATTACCGCCCCATACATGATCGAGCAACTGCCCGCGCGAGTATGCGCGCTCGCGATGCGTCATAAAAAACTTCAACAACTTGAACTCGGTCGGCCCCATGTCGACAGGTTGCTGGCGAATAAAAACCCGATGGCTCGCCGGATCGAGCACCAATCCTTCGATATCGATCGCGCCTTCGTCTTCGAGCTGACCGGTACGCCGCATCACCGCTTTAATACGTGCGATCAATTCGCGCGGCGCGAACGGCTTGGTCATGTAATCGTCGGCGCCAACATCGAGTCCCTGGATCTTGTTGTCCTCCTCGCCCTTCGCGGTGAGCATGATGACGGGAATATCTTTCGTCAGCTCATCGCGCTTCAGGCGCCGTAACAATTCGATTCCGGTAGATCCGGGCAACATCCAGTCGAGCAGTACCAGGTTGGGTTTGTGATCGATGATGCGCCCGTGCGCTTCCTGCGCATTACCGGCTTCCATGCAATCGATATCCGACATTTCCAATGCGACGCGAATCATTTCGCGAATCGCGGGCTCGTCATCGACGATCAATACACATTTATTATCCATTCCGTCCGTTCACTCCGCACAAGCGTTAATGACTGCTTACCAAACGTTCATGACTGTTACAAATTGACGGCTATTAAAGACGGGCAATGTGAAACAAATATGACAGACGCGTGAAGCGGTCAATCGAATACGACGGTTTTGTTGCCGCGCACAATCACGCGATCTTCGAGGTGATTGCGCAATGCGCGCGCCAGCACCGCGACCTCCACATCTTTGCCGAGCCGCACCAGATCATCGACGCTGTGGCGATGGCCGACACGAATCACATCCTGCTCAATGATCGGACCTTCATCCAATTCGGTGGTGACGTAATGGCTGGTGGCGCCGATCAACTTCACGCCACGGTCATAAGCTTTCTGATAAGGATTCGCGCCGATGAACGACGGCAGAAAACTGTGGTGAATATTGATGATGTGGCCGGGATACTTGCTGCACAGATCGGGCGGCACAATCTGCATATAACGCGCGAGCACGATGGTCTCGGCGCGATACTGCTCGATCAAACGTTCGGTTTCCGCAAACGCCGCCGCTTTGCCTTCTTTATCTTTCGGCTCTTTTACTTTGGGAATGGGGACATAGTGAAACGGAATGTTGTGCCACTCAACCATGCTGCGCAGGTTTTCGTGATTCGAAATCACGCACGGGATATCGCAGAACAATTCATCCGAATGCCAGCGATGCAGTAAATCGGCGAGGCAATGCGAGGCGTGACTGGCGAGAATAACGACGCGCTGACGCACGGTCGAATCGCGCAGATACCACTGCATTTTGTACTCGTCGGCAATACGTGCGAAGGCGGTGCTGAATTCGCGGAGGCCGATCTTCAACGAATCGGCGCGAATCTCGTTGCGCATGAAGAACCAACCGCAATCGCGATCCGAATGGTAATTGGCTTCGGTCAGCCAGCCGCCATACTCGGCGACGAATTGACTGACGCGCGCGACGATGCCGACGCGATCCGGACACGAAATAACCAGCCGATAGGTATGTTCCATAGATAAATCAACGATCTAAACGCGAAGGCGGCACTATTGCACAAGGACATCGAGCACGACAACTCATTCACTCACCGCAGGAATCACCCTCATATACCTGTGAGACACGTGGCAAGTACTTCCATGTAACTCGTCAGCGACATCCTTGTGCCCAAAGCATCGCTTCGCTCAGGGGCAGGCTCTCGCTGACGGCCCCAAAGGCATACGGGATAATCCCTGCTTCAACCTGAATCGTTCTCTCGTATAATGCCCGCCCAATTCCTACCGCCGTACTCAGCTATGCCGCAGGCGCGACCGCTCTTTTCCTATCGTAAGTACTGGGCCGAATGTTTCGGTCCGGCGCCATTTCTGCCGATGTCACGCGCGGAAATGGACGTGCTCGGCTGGGATTCTTGCGATGTCATCATCGTCACCGGCGATGCCTACGTCGATCACCCGAGCTTCGGTATGGCGGTGATCGGTCGCACCTTGGAAGCGCAGGGCTTCCGCGTCGGCATCATCGCGCAACCGGATTGGCAATCGAAAGACGCATTCATGGCGCTCGGCAAACCGAATCTGTTCTTCGGCGTCGCGGCGGGCAATATGGATTCGATGATCAACCGCTACACGGCGGATCGCCGCCTGCGTCACGACGATGCGTACACGCCCGGCGATGTCGGCGGCAAACGTCCCGATCGCGCGGTAATCGTGTATTCGCAGCGTTGCCAGGAAGCGTACAGCGATGTGCCGGTGGTGATCGGTTCGATCGAAGCCAGTCTGCGCCGCATCGCACATTACGATTACTGGAGCGATAAAGTTCGCCGCTCGATTCTTCTCGACAGCAAAGCCGACCTGCTGCTGTACGGCAACGCAGAGCGCGCCATCGTCGAAGTCGCGCATCGGCTTGCGAACGGCGAAGCCATCGACTCAATCCGCGACGTGCGCGGCACAGCGTATGTGTTAGGCGATATTCCCGCCGGTTGGACACTGATCGATTCGAGCGAATTCGATCAGCCCGGCCCAACGCATTTCCACAAAAATCCGTACGAGATGGTCGAAGAGCCGAGCACCTGCGCATCGAAGAAACCCAGCGATACCGACGCGCTCGTCCATAAACAAGATGCGCACGCCCAAGAAGAAATTGTCGAAACACAGGTTGTTCGCATTCTCGATCCGCTCGCTGCGCGCAAAGCCAAACTCGATCCATCGAAAACCGTGATTCGTTTACCGAGTTACGAAAAAGTGAAGAGCGATCCGGTGTATTACGCGCATACCGCGCGCGTACTGCATCTGGAAACGAACCCCGGCAATGCGCGCGCGTTGGTGCAGCGTCACGGCGATCGCGAGGTGTGGCTGAACCCGCCACCGCTGCCGCTCGAAACCGACGAACTCGATTCGGTATTCGAACTGCCGTATCAACGCGTGCCGCATCCGGCGTATGGCGATGCAAAAATTCCCGCGTACGAAATGATTCGTTTCTCGGTGAACATCATGCGCGGCTGCTTCGGCGGTTGTACGTTTTGTTCGATCACCGAACACGAAGGCCGCATTATCCAGAGTCGCTCGCACGATTCGATCGTCCGCGAAGTCGAAAACATCCGCGACAAAACACCGGGATTCACCGGCGCGATTTCCGATCTCGGCGGCCCCACGGCGAATATGTGGCGGCTCAATTGCAAGAGTAAAAAAATCGAAGAAAATTGCCGCCGGTTATCGTGTGTGTATCCCGGCATCTGCAAAAGTCTCGACACCGATCAAACGCCGTTAATTCATTTGTATCGCGAAGTGCGCGAATTACCTGGTATCAAAAAAGTACTGATCGCATCGGGTCTACGCTACGACCTCGCCATCGAAACACCAGAATATGTGCGCGAACTCGTCACGCATCATGTCGGCGGTTATCTGAAAATTGCGCCAGAACATACCGAGGGCGGCCCGTTATCGAAAATGATGAAGCCGGGCATCGGCAGCTACGATAAATTCAAAGCGATGTTCGATAAATTTTCGAAGCAGGCCGGCAAAGAGCAATTCCTGATTCCTTATTTCATCGCCGCGCACCCCGGCACCACCGATCAAGACATGATGAACCTCGCGCTATGGCTGAAAACCAATGGTTTTCGCGCGGATCAGGTGCAGACGTTTTATCCGTCGCCGATGGCGAATGCGACTGCAATGTACTACTCGGAAAAAGATCCGCTGCATAAGATCAGCCGCGACAGCGAAAAAGTGTTCACTGCGAAAGGTTTGCGCCAGCGTCGCCTGCATAAAGCATTTCTGCGTTATCACGATCCGGAAAATTGGCCGCTGCTGCGCGAAACGCTACAGAAAATGGGCCGGGCAGATTTAATCGGCTACGGAAAAAAACAATTGATTCCGCCGCGGCAGCCCGCGAACTGGCAATCGACAAAGACTCAACCCGGCACAACCGGTGCGGCAGTCGGCGATAAAAAATCAAAACCATTTTTCACGCAACACACGGGATTACCTCCACGCGGCGATCGCAGCCCGACACGTAGCAATGGCAACCCTACAAACAAAAGTCGCGGTGGAAAAAATTCGCGGCCCGCACGTAAAAAACTCTAAAAGCTATGAAATAAAAAAGCCGGCAATTGCCGGCTTTTTTATTTCTCGTTTTCTCGTAAAGCTCACAACGGCCGCATGTGCGGAAACAACAACACATCGCGAATAGACGGCGAATCGGTAAACAGCATCACCAAACGGTCGATGCCAATGCCTTCGCCCGCGGTAGGTGGCAAACCGTATTCGAGCGCGGTGACGTAATCCGCGTCGTAATACATCGCTTCATCATCGCCCGCTTCTTTTTCCTTGACCTGATGCTGGAAGCGTTCGGCTTGATCTTCGGCATCGTTCAACTCGGAGAAACCGTTCGCAATCTCGCGGCCGCCGATGAAAAACTCGAAACGATCGGTAACGAATGGATCGTTATCGTTGCGACGCGCCAGCGGCGATACTTCGGTTGGATATTGCGTGATGAACGTCGGCTGTTCGAGACGATGTTCGACAGTGGCTTCGAAAATTTCGATATGAATTTTTCCGAGGCCCCAAGTTTCCTTCACCTGAATTTTCAGCTTTTCTGCGACAGCTTTCGCGCCGGCCATCGTCCGTAACTCGTCTGCGCTGATATCTGGATTGAAATGCAAAATCGAATCGAACACCGACATGCGCGTAAACGGCTTGCCGAAATCGAATTGTTTGCCCTGATAATCGAGCAGCGTTTTACCGAGAATGCGCGTCGCGAGATAGCGCAGCATATCTTCGGTTAAATCCATCAGATCGTTGTAATCGGCATATGCCTGATAAAACTCGATCATCGTGAATTCGGGATTGTGGCGCGTCGATAAACCCTCGTTGCGGAAATTGCGATTGATTTCGAACACACGCTCGAAACCACCGACAACCAGACGCTTTAAATATAGCTCCGGCGAAATGCGCAGGAACATCGAGAGATCGAGCGCATTGTGATAGGTCTCGAATGGCTTCGCGCTGGCGCCGCCGGGAATCGCCTGCATCATCGGCGTTTCGACTTCGAGGTAATCGCGGTCGGTCAGATAATCGCGAATGCCGTCGATCATTTGCGAACGAATGCGGAACGTGCGACGCGCCTCGTCGTTCATGATCAGATCGACATAACGCTGGCGATAACGGATTTCCTGATCCTGCAGACCATGATATTTATCCGGCAGCGGACGCAGCGATTTGGTCAGCAGTTGTACCTGTTCGAGATAAACGTACAGATCGCCCTTGCCCGATTTATGCACCGGACCTTCGCCGCCAATAATATCGCCGATGTCCCACGTCTTGATTTCTGCGAGCGTCGCTTCCGGCAATTGTTTTTTATCGACGTATGCCTGAATACGTCCGGTCATATCCTGCAATACGAGGAACGGACCGCGCATCGCCATGATGCGCCCCGCCACTTTCGCGTGACGATTTAATTGTTCGAGCTCTTCCTTCGATTTTTCGCCGAGTTCTTTCTGCAAACCTTCGGCGTAACTGTCGCGACGAAACGCATTCGGAAACGCGTTGCGTTGCTGCCGAATCGCATTCAATTTCGCGCGGCGCTCCGCGATCAATTTATTGTCGTCTTGCGGATTGAGATTCTGTTCGTCACTCATCGATAAAAAACCTTTGGCTGTGCGCTTGTTTTCACAAACCCTGTTTCAGGGAAGCGACAATAAATTGATCGAGATCGCCGTCGAGCACGGCTTGGGTATTGCTCGTTTGCACATTCGTGCGCAAATCTTTGACGCGAGAATCGTCGAGCACGTAGGAGCGAATCTGACTGCCCCAACCGATATCGGATTTGGTGTCTTCGAGCGCCTGCGCGGCGGCATTGCGTTTTTGCATTTCCAATTCGTAAAGTTTTGCGCGCAACATTTTCCACGCGCGATCGCGGTTCGAATGCTGACTGCGCTCGGTCTGACATTGCACGACGGTATTGGTCGGAATGTGCGTCAAGCGAACCGCCGAATCGGTTTTGTTGATGTGCTGACCTCCGGCACCCGAAGCGCGATAGGTATCGGTGCGCACATCGGCGGGATTGATATCGATTTCGATGTCGTCATCGATTTCCGGCGATACAAACACTGCGGAAAATGATGTGTGGCGTCGGTTACCCGAATCGAACGGCGATTTGCGAACGAGGCGATGAACGCCAATTTCTGTGCGCAACCAACCGAATGCGTAATCGCCCTGCACGTAAATCGTCGCGCCTTTAATGCCGGCGACTTCGCCATCGGTAACTTCGACAACTTCGGCTTTGAAGCCTTTGTCTTCGCACCAGCGCAAATACATGCGCAATAACATGCTGGCCCAATCCTGCGCCTCGGTGCCACCTGAGCCGGATTGAATATCGAGATACGCATTATTGGCATCCATCTCGCCGGAAAACATCCGACGAAATTCGAGCAATTCGAGTTGGTTGCCGAGTTTATCGAGATCGTGTGCAACGGCGTCGGCGGTGTCCTGATCGTCCTCGGCGACTGCCATATCTAGCAATTCGCTCGCGTCGA
This sequence comes from uncultured Spongiibacteraceae bacterium, assembly GCA_946480345.1. The sequence continues at coordinate 47,318 of CAMLJR010000002.1, read as the reverse complement.
CCAAACCGCCATCCATCGTTTCGATGGTTTTCACAACCGCTTCGAGCGATGCGCGCTCCTTGCCGAGCTCCTGCGCACGTTTCGGGTTATCCCACACGCTCGGCTCGCCGAGCTCAAGCTCGACTTCGGTCAGGCGTTCTTTCTTGTTGGCGTAGTCAAAGATACCCCCTGAGCACGTCGGTGCGCTCGGCGTAATCTTTGATGGCATTGCGGAGGGGATTGACTTCTAGCATCGTTGAGCCGGGTTCGGAATATGAAAGGGGCGGGATTGTAACCGAACTTGCGGCTTGAGATAAGGCAAGGCTGCGGCGCTAACCGCAGCCTCCGAGGCAATTAAAGCGTGTGTAAAAACACCACCAGATCCTTCTTCTCATCGTCGGTCAGTTGAGTGCCGAGCACGAGATTGAAGAACTCCACGGTGTCATCGAGCGTCAGTAGACGGCCGTCGTGCAGATAAGGCGGCGTTTCCTTGATTCCGCGCAGCGGGAAGGTTTTGATCGGCCCGTCCGCACTGGCGAGACGGCCGAGAATATTACGCGGATTGAAGAAACGTTCGGTCTTCAGGTTATGCATCGAGTTGTCGGTGTAATACGGCGGCATGTGGCAGCTAGCGCACTGGCCTTTACCAAAAAACACCTCCTGACCGCGCAGCTCCTGAGGCGAGGCCTTAGCGGGGTCTAGCTTGCCAAATAGTGTCAGCTTCGCTGCGGGCGGAAAATCGAGCAGCTCCTGAAACTCCGCCATGTTATGAACTTCACTGCCGCGCTCGAGGATATTCACACCTTTTTTCGTCGCGATCACCGGGTCGCCGTCAAAATACGCCGCGCGCTGTTCGAACTCGGTGAAGTCCTCGACGGTTTTCAACGCACGCTGCGAGCCGAACAAGCGTTGAATATTCACGCCGCGCAATGTTGGCGTATCGATACGATGCCGATGTCCCTGCGGTCGAATATCGCCAACCAAATGCGTAGCCGCATTGGTATGCCCGTTCACATGGCAATCGAAACAAGTGACGCCCATCGATGGCTTTTCCGAACGACGATCCGCTGTCGCGTTGAATTGCTGCTGCATTGTCGGCGTCACCAGCAGACGCAAACCATCGAGCTGTTTCGGATTCAGCACTCCATTAAACAGGTCATAGTAATTCGCCAGCGTCACCACCTGCCCTTTCGACACATCGCCGAGATCGGGACGCGTCGTTAAATAAATCGCCGGTGGAAATTCGGGTAAGAAATGATCCGGCAATCCATAAGACAAATCGAACCGTTGGAGATCGCGCGCATCCTGCTGTCGAATTTTATCGATATGGAATTGCGGAAACAGCATGCCGCCTTCCGCCTGATTGTCGTGTGGTAACGGATAAAATCCCGCAGGCCATAGATTTTTGGATTTAATTTCATCCGGCGTCATGCTGCTCAATTGCTGCCAAGTCACACCTGCCGGCAATCTCGTGCGCACGCCACCTTGAACCGGTTTACCACGCCCACTGGCCACGCCGGCAACCGGGCTGTTGGATAAGTCATACCGCTCTTTTAAAAGCCGCTGAAATTTTCCCTCGATCGCAGCTTTATCTTTTTCCATTCGATTTTTGACCGCTGCAAAACTTTCGCGATCATCGACGGGTGCGTAACTATTCGGTACGCCAGCTAGCGCCTCGCCGCACACTGCTGTAGTAAAAATCGTAACAAGTAATCGCGAGATTCGTTTTTTCGATTTCATTGTCGTGCTCCCTCTTTGGCTATTGTTCTGTTTGAGCTGAACAAACAAGAGTGCAACCAATCACCGCTGTGCAAAACGAAATAAAAATGCGAGCTTTCGATTCAAAAAGACCTTTATGCAAATCGAAATTGCCGCAACGCATCATGAGACGGAGAAATCAGATAATCAAATAGCCAGTTTTTATGGCCTTGAAATAGAAAAGCTATGGCGGGATTTACGAAAGGAGTTCTAGATATTCCACCAGCAATTGCACGCTCTGCTGACCGCGCCACTCGTTGATATCGAGCCGATACGCGAGCCGCACTTTCTGCGCAGCGGCATTCGGCCATTGATTCGTATCGATGTTGAAGGCGATGGCATCGAGCGCTTGTTGTGGCATCGCAGGATCTGCGATCACCATTTTTAAATGTTTGGTTCCAACGAGCCGCTGTTGCAACAATAAAAATTCACCGTCGAATAACGGCTCGGGGAAATGCTGCCCCCACGGCCCACCGTCGCGCAGTGCTTGCGCAATATCAAGCGTGATCTGATCGGCATGCAGCGCACCATCGCTCCACAGCACCGAAATCAAATCGTCTTCGGAAATTAATTCGCGCACGGCCTCATCGAACGCGCGCGCGAACAGTTCGAAATTTTCGCGCGGCAAACTCAACCCGGCCGCCATCGCGTGACCGCCAAATTTCGATAACAAACCCGGATGCTTTGCGGCAACTGCATCGAGCGCATCGCGAATATGCAAACCGTTAATCGAACGCGCCGAGCCTTTGATCGTATTGCCGTCATCGGCATCGGCGAACGCAATCGCCGGCCGGTGATAACGATCTTTAATGCGCGCCGCGACAATACCGATTACCCCCTGATGCCAATCATTGCGGTACAGGCAGAGCCCCCACGGCAATGTATTGCTATCGCCAAGCTGCAGTAATTCGAGCGCGCTCATCGCCTCGCGTTGCATCGTTGTTTCGATCGAGCGCCGATCGTGATTCAGCTCATCGAGTTCTTGCGCAATTTCGCGCGCGCGCAGCGGATCATCCGTCAACAGACATTGAATACCGAGCGACATATCATCGAGCCGGCCCGCTGCATTTAGACGCGGGCCCACCGCAAAACCGAGATCGCTCGACACCACGCGTGCCGGCGTTCGCTTCGCCACTTCAAGCAACGCAGTAATACCGGGGCGACAGCGGCCGGCACGAATTCGACGTAAACCCTGCGCGACCAGAATGCGATTGTTGTGATCGAGCGACACCACATCGGCGACAGTACCGAGCGCCACCAGATCGAGATAATCGGCCAGATTCGGTTCGATACGATTTTGCCGCGCGAACCAACCGCGTGTACGTAGCTCATTGCGCACAGCGCTGAGCACATAAAAAATCACGCCGACACCGGCTAAACATTTGCTCGGAAACTGACACTCGGGTTGATTTGGATTGACGATTGCCGCCGCACTCGGCAGCGTCGATCCGGGCAAATGGTGATCGGTTATCAATACACGGATACCGCGCTGATTAGCGGCATCGACACCCTCGATGCTTGAAATACCGTTATCGACGGTAATGATCAAATCGGGATTACGTTGTGCCGCGACTGCAACAATTTCCGGCGTCAATCCATAACCGTATTCAAATCGATTCGGTACCAGAAAATCGATGTGCACCGCACCGAGTGCTCGCAATGCCAGCACCGCCAGCGCGGAGCTCGTTGCACCATCCGCATCGAAATCGCCGATTATCAGAATATGTTCATCGCGCTCGATGCTATCGGCAATCAATGCGGATGCCTGCGATAAACCTTTGAATTTTTCGGGAACGTTCAGTCGCGACAACTCGTGCGCGAGCTGCTCGTCATTGACGATGCCGCGCGCGACATAAATGGCCGCGAGCGTCGGGGAAATAGCAGAGGAAAATTGTGACGACTCGACAATTTCACGGCGACGAATTTGTTTTTGCATAAACCTCGCACCGAACTTGATGACGTCGGCCGTACTAAGCTTTGATATTCGCCGCAATAAACTGCTGCACTTTAGCGATATCGTTAGGCAACACGGTGCACCGCTCTTCGCGCTCGAACAAATCAGCCATGTGATGCGGCAACGGTACATCATGCGGATATCCAGCCTGCTTCACCGCATCCGGAAATTTCGCAGGATGCGCAGTCGCGAGCGTAATCATCGGCGTAATCTGATCGCGCCGGCACATACGCGCCGCTTTGACGCCAATCGCCGAATGCGGATCAAGCAGATATTCGGTGCTATCCCACACCTCGCCGATCGTTGAAACGGTAGCGGCATCATCGACGGCGTAGCTATCAAATAACGCGCGCGCTTTCGCGAACGCAGTTTCGCTGAGCTTCACATCGCCTTTGTTGAAATTATCCATCAGCGTGCGAATTGCCGCGCCATCGCGATCGTAGCAATCAAATAGCAGCCGCTCGAAATTGCTGGAAATAACGATATCCATGCTCGGTGACAAGGTATGTTGAAGCGGATGACGGCTGTATAAATTATTGCTGACCAGACGATGCAGAATATCGTTCGCATTAGTGGCAATGACGAGCTGCTCGATCGGCAAACCCATTTTCTTCGCGAGATAACCGGCGTAAATATCGCCGAAATTACCGGTCGGCACCGAGAACGATACCGCGCGATGCGGACCGCCGAGCGCGAGCGACGCATGAAAGTAATAAACGATTTGCGCCATAATGCGCGCCCAGTTGATCGAGTTGACCGCGACCAACTGGCGATTCGGCGGCAGAAATTGTTGCGCGCCGAAACTCGCTTTTACCATCGCCTGGCAATCGTCGAAATTGCCTTCGATGGCAATGTTGTGAATTTTTTCGCCAAGCACCGTTGTCATCTGCCGACGCTGCACTTCGGACACGCGGTTGTGCGGATGCAGAATAAAAATATCGATATTCTTGCAGCGCTTGCAGCCCTGAATTGCAGCAGAGCCGGTATCGCCGGACGTTGCGCCCATCACAACGACTTTTTGCTGATTGCGCTCAAGTACGTAATCGAGCAGACGGCCGAGCATCTGCAATGCGAAATCTTTAAATGCAAGCGTCGGACCCTGGTGCAGTTCGAGCACCCACTCGTTGTGATCGAGCTGTACTAATGGAGCAATGGCGGGATGACGAAAATCGACGTAGGTATCGTCGATAATTTTTTTCAGATCGGCATTCGGAATACTTTCAGCGACAAACGGCTGAATGATTTTGTACGCAAGCTCGGTGTAATTAAGTCCGACCCAGCTTGCGATTTCGTCGCGCGAATAATGCGGCAGCGTTTCCGGCACATACAGACCACCATCGGGCGCTAAGCCGGTGAGCAATACTTCTTCGAAATTCAATGCCGGCGCAACGCCGCGGGTGCTGATGTATTTCATTTTCTACGCTTCGTGGAGGGCGCAAACGATTGCGCCGCATGAATCAGAAACGGCGCGTAACCGCGCCCTATGTTTTAACGATTAGCCTGCGAGCGACTCGACGCGGATACGCACCACCGAACCATCAATACTGTCGAGCGCTTCGATCTGTGCGATCGCAGACGCAACAAGACGTTCCTGCGTACGATTGGTCAGGATAATCACCGGCACATGCTGTTGGTTCGGCGCGGGTTCTTTCTGAATCAGCGCTTCGATGCTGATGCCGAGATCCGACAAAATCTGGGCGACGCGCGAAAGCACGCCTGGTTTGTCGTGCGCGGAAATACGCAGGTAATACGCTGACACGACATCATCGATACCGAGCACCGGCGTATCGCTCAATGCATTCGATTGAAACGCGAGATACGGTACGCGATGTTTTGGATCGGCATTTAACGCGCGGGCAATATCGACAATATCCGCAATCACCGACGATGCGGTAGGTTCACTGCCGGCGCCCGGACCGTAATACAACGTCGGTCCCATTGCATCGCCTTTCACCAGTACTGCGTTCATCACGCCGTTTACATTCGCGATCAAACGTTTTTCCGGAATCAGCGTCGGATGCACGCGTAACTCGATGCCTTTATCGGTGCGACGCGCAATGCCGAGACTTTTGATGCGATAGCCGAGCTGCTCGGCGTATTCGACATCGATCGGCGCGATCTTGGTAATGCCTTCGGTGTAGACCTTGTCGAATTGCAGGCGGATGCCGAATGCAATCGACGCGAGAATCATCAGCTTGTGCGATGCGTCGATACCTTCCACGTCGAACGTCGGATCGGCTTCCGCGTATCCGAGCGCCTGTGCCTCTTTCAACACATCGGGAAACGAGCGCTGTTTTTCGCGCATTTCGGTGAGAATGAAATTGCTGGTGCCGTTGATGATGCCGGCGAGCCACTCGATTTGATTCGCGGCGAGGCCTTCGCGAATTGCCTTGATGACCGGAATACCGCCAGCCACTGCCGCTTCAAACGCAACGACGACGCCGCGCTTCGCCGCCGCTTCGAAAATTTCATTGCCGTACTGCGCGATCAGCGCCTTGTTGGCGGTAACGACGTGTTTGCCGTTGTTAATGGCGCGCATAACGAGTTCGCGCGCCGTGGTGGTGCCACCGATCAATTCGACCAGAATGTGCACATTGGGATTGTCGGCGACTGCGAATACGTCGCGATTGACATCGACATTGCCGGTGTCGCAATTCGGATTGTCGCGACGCGCGCCAATTTGCTCGACCACGATCGTGCAACCCGCCCGCGCAGCGATGACTTCACAGTTGCGCTTAAGCACATTGAACGTGCCGCTGCCCACAGTGCCCAGGCCGCAAATACCTACTCGTACCGGATTCAAAGCGATGCTTCCACCAGAAAAAAGAAACGCGGATTTTATTGCAGCGGCGCCGACATTAAAACCTTGAACCGCGGAAATCGCTGCAATGCGATTGAATCAGAATACATTAAGACAGATTTAAAGGCGGGCTGAGCCGCCTTATCAGGAAGTGCTACTTCACCCCAAGGCGCTGAGCCAAATCGGCTGGCGGCACATAACCGGGGATCATTTCGCCAGCGGCGGTGATCAATGTCGGCGTGCCATTGACGCCAATGCGTTCGCCCAATTGATACTGCGCGGCCACAGGATTCGAAGGACATTCTTTAAGCGGCACTGTTTCGCGATTCTTGTAGCGAGTCAACGTGCCTTGGCGATCCTTGGCGCACCACGCCGTAACCATCTTTTTATAGTCTTCCGAACCAACGCCCGCGCGGGGGAAGGCCAGATAACGCACTTCGATGCCCATTGCGTTCAGCTTCGGCACTTCCTGATGAAAACGTTGGCACCAACCGCATTCGACATCGGTGAACACGTTGACCACGCCTTTCGTTGCCGTTTTCGGCTTGAAAATGATCATGTCGCTGAGTTTGACATCGGCGAGCAATTTGGCACGTTCGCCATTGCGCTTTTGCTCGGAAATGTTAGCGAAGCCTTTGGCATCGACTTGAAACAGATCGCCAAGCACAAAATATTTACCATCAGCGCTGGCGTATATTTCCGGACCATTCTCCAGCTCCACTGCATACAACCCCGGCAGCTCGCTCATGGTTATTGCCTTTACTTTCACATCGGCGCGTGCCGCTTCCAGTGTGCGCTTAATGACGACTTCGGGCTTTTCTGCAGCCTTCTGTGCATCCGCAAACGCAGTGAAGCTGATTGCCGCCGCCGCACACACCAGCAAAAAAACCTTTTTCATTGGATTCATTAGAGCTCTCGCTTGAATTGATCGGACTTCGAACGCATGCGCGGCGGCCGGTTCCGCTAACCGCGCGGATGATGCTTCTGGTGTAGCTCTTTCATTCGGGCACGCGCGACGTGAGTATAGATCTGCGTCGTGCTTAAATCGCTGTGGCCGAGCAGCAGCTGCACTACCCGCAAGTCGGCGCCATGGTTGAGCAGATGCGTCGCGAAAGCATGCCGCAGCGTGTGCGGCGACAAGGTCATCGAAATTCCCGCGCGCATTGCGTAGTGCTTGAGCCGATACCAGAACGCCTGCCGACTCATCGGCTCGCCGCGCCGGTTCGGAAATACCATCGGACTCTGTGCATTATCGAGCAGGATCGGCCGCGACTCGCGCAAATGCCGCTGTACCCAGAACAGCGCTTCCTCGCCAATCGGCACCAAGCGTTCTTTATTACCTTTGCCGATCACGCGCACCACACCTTGATTAAGGCTGACCTGATCGAGCTGCAAACCCACCAGCTCGCTGACGCGCAAACCCGTGGCATACAGCAATTCGAGCATTGCCTTATCGCGTAACTCGACGGCATCGTCTTCGCGGGGTGCCGCGAGCAATAACTCAACATCCTGCTCGCTCAAGCTTTTCGGCAGCGGGCGACCAAGCGCCGGTGATTCGACTTCGAATGTCGGATCGCCCGATAGGCGCCCTTCGCGTACCTGATATCCGTAGAAGCCGCGCAAACACGAGAGAAATCGCGCCATCGAACGCACGCTGAGAACTTCGCTGAGCGATGTTTTGATCGACGCAGCATCCGCATTCAACAAACTGCTGCCGGCTTTATGCTGACTTGCGGCGAAGCGTGTCAGATCGCGGCGATATGCCGCCAAGCTATTTTCGGCCAAGCCTTTCTCAAGCCACAACGCATCGATGTAACCATCGATCAGCGCCACATCTTCCGGCGCCAGATCGGCAACAAAAAAGGCGGCCGAAGCCGCCTTTTTTCTTCCGCCCGAGCTTTGTACGCCCGAGCCGCGTGTATCGATGCCGTTGCGAGTGATCTTGCGCGAAGCTCGCTGCGCCACGACCGACCTCGCTTAGTTGAGCTTTTCCTTGATACGCGCTGCTTTACCGCTGAGTTCACGCAGGTAATACAGTTTGGCCTGACGCACATCACCACGACGCACGACAGAAACGCTATCGATCAACGGGCTGTGGCTCTGGAAGGTACGCTCAACGCCTACACCGTGGGAGATTTTGCGCACGGTGAACGCGGAGTTGAAGCCGCGGTTACGTTTTGCGATGACCACGCCTTCGAACGCCTGAATACGCTCGCGATCGCCTTCTTTCACTTTAACCTGCACGACCACCGTATCGCCGGGGCTGAATTCAGGAATTTCCTTTTTCAGTTGTTCGGCTTCCAGTTCCGCGATGATTTTGTTGGTCATGACCAATTCCTCTGAATAAATAAATCGATGTCGATAGCTTCACAGCTAGCTTACGGCCTGCTCTCGCGAATGAATTCATCGAGCAGAGCCTGTTGTTCTTTGTCCAGCATACGTCCCTGCAATAACTCCGGCCGGCGCAACCAGGTTCTCCCTAACGACTGCTTCAACCGCCAACGGCGGATCGCTTCATGATTGCCGCCGAGCAACACTTCGGGTACGCGCTGACCTTCGTAATCTTCAGGTCGCGTGTAATGCGGGCAATCGAGCAATCCATCCGAAAAGGAATCCTGCTGCGCCGATTGATCATCGCCGAGAGCGCCCGGCAGTAATCTGGTCACCGCATCGATCAGCACCATCGCGGCCAATTCACCGCCACTCAGCACGTAATCGCCAACCGACCATTCCTCGTCGATTTCCGTTTCGAGCAACCGTTCGTCGATGCCTTCGTAGCGCCCTGCCACCAAAATCAGTTGTTCTGCTGTGACCAATTCCGCTGCGCCGCGCTGATCGAGCATTCGTCCCTGCGGCGACAGATAAATGACCTTAGCCGGACTCAACTCTGCTCGCGCCGCATGAATCGCCGCACGCATCGGCTCAATCTTCATCACCATGCCGGGACCGCCGCCGTAAGGTCGGCCATCCACCGTTTGGTGTCGATCCGTCGTGTAGTCGCGTGGATTCCAGCAATTGACCTGGAGTAACCCATTGTCTACCGCGCGACTGGTGATGCCATAGTCAATCACGGCATCGAACATCTCGGGGAACAGCGTGACGACACCGATGCGCATACACTGTTCCTAAAAATCGGGATCCCAATCGACAATCATGGTTTGTGTCGTGAGATCAATATTCAGCACTACTTGTTCCGGCAGATACGGAATCAATCGCTCTTGGCGATCGATACTGTCCTCATTGCCCTTTACCACTAAAACGTCGTTGGCACCGGTTTCGAGCAGATGATCGACTCGTCCCAGCAGCAAACGACCACGCTCGGGATGATCGACAAATACGAGCAAACCTTCGAGCTGGCGCCAGTAATATTCGCCTTCTTCAAGCGCGGGCAATTGCGCCAGAGGCGCGCCTATATCGCAGCCGACATAGGTGGCGGCCACATCGCGATCATCGATATTGCGCAACTTCAGCACGATGCCCTTGCCATGGGCACGGCCTTCTTCAATTTCAATCAGCTGCCATTGTCCTTGGCGCAGGATTTGGCAACTGCGATAAGTCAGAAGGTTTTGCATTGGCTCGGTATACGAGTACACCTTGAGCCAACCCTTGATACCGTATACCGCCGTAATTCGGCCGATAACGACCAGATCGGCAGGCACAGCGGACATCAAGCGGCCTTCTGCGCCTCTTTGATCAGCGATGCAACGCGATCAGACATTTGCGCACCCTGACCAACCCAATGATTCAGGCGATCGAAATCAACACGCAGACGCTCTTCGCCACCGCGGGCGACGGGATTGAAAAACCCTACGCGCTCAAGGTAGCGGCCGCTGCGCGGGCTACGGCTGTCGGTCACGGTGAGGTGATAAAAGGGGCGCTTCTTGGCACCGCCACGCGCTAAACGAATCGTTACCATTACTCGTTGATCCTAAATTTTGGCGAGCCCAAGGTTGTTCAAGCTCGCGAATTCATGCGTATTTGAGTGTATTTCAAGGACCGGGATTGGTTCGGCTAACGCCGCCACCTAGCCACCCGGCTAGAAAGGCGGCGTATTGTAAGGGAAAGTGCTGTCTTTGGAAATTTTTATTTACGCCGGGATTTCTTAGCGCCCAGGAAAGCCGCGCCCCGCCCCCATAGCGCCACCAAGGCCGCGCATCATATTGGCTAACCCGCCCTTCTGCGTGATCTTCTTCATCATTTTCTGCATCTGTTTGTGCTGCTTCAGAAGACGGTTCAGATCTTGAATATCGGTGCCAGAGCCCATCGTGATACGACGCTTGCGAGAACCGTTGAGGAGTTCAGGATCGCGCCGCTCGGCAGGCGTCATCGAGCCGATAATCGCTTCCATTCGCGCGAACTGCTTGTTGTCGACCTGTGCCTGTGCCGCTTGCGGGAGATTGGCCATACCTGGCAGCTTGTCGAGCATGCTGGTGATGCCGCCCATGTTTTTCATTTGCTGCAACTGATCGCGCAAATCCTCTAAATCGAAACCCTTCCCCTTTTTGATCTTTTTCGCGAGCTTTTCCGCTTTCGCTTTATCGAGCTTGTCTTCGGCTTCCTCGATCAACGACAAAATGTCGCCCATACCGAGAATACGCGAAGCAATCCGATCGGGATGGAACGGATCGAGCGCGACGGTTTTTTCGCCGACACCGATAAATTTGATCGGCTTGCCGGTGATATGCCGAACCGACAACGCAGCACCACCGCGCGTATCCGCATCGGCCTTGGTCAGAATCACACCCGTCAGCGGCAATGCATCGCCGAATGCTTTCGCCGTATTCGCCGCATCCTGACCGGTCATTGCATCGACAACGAATAACGTTTCGATCGGATTGACCGCCGCATGCAGTGCTTTGATTTCATCCATCATGTCGGCATCGATGTGCAGACGACCGGCGGTATCGACGATGACGACATCGCAGAACTTGATACGCGCCGCATCGATCGCGGCCCGCGCAATCGCGACCGGTTGCTGATCGGCAGAGCTAGGGAAAAACTTCACCCCCACTTCATGCGCGAGTGTTTCTAATTGCTTGATGGCTGCGGGGCGATAAATATCCGCGCTCACCAGCATCACCGATTTCTTTTCTTTTTCTTTCAGATAGCGCGCAAGCTTTGCCGCTGATGTGGTTTTACCCGCACCTTGCAGACCCGCCATCAAGATGACCGCTGGTGGCGTTGTTGCGAGATTCAGCTTTTCATTGCGCTCGCCCATGACGCGCTCGAGTTCGTCCTTAACAATTTTGACGAACATCTGGCCCGGGCTAAGACTTTTACTGACTTCCTGGCCCACCGCACGCAGCTTGACGGCTTCGACGAACTCCTTCACCACAGGTAAGGCGACATCCGCTTCAAGAAGCGCCATTCGCACTTCGCGCGTCGCATCCTGCACATTTTCTTCAGTCAGACGCGCCTGGCCGGTAATGTGGCGCAAAGTCTTTGAAAGACGCTCGGTCAAATTCTCAAACATGAGGAAGTCCAGAAAAGAAGCTAAAAATCGAATGATTGGCGCAAGCTTGCAATCGGATAAGCAAACTGTTGAAGTATACCGGATAAGATTTTCCCTCCCAACCGGGCATTTACGGATTTTCCACACGAGATGATGCACGCTGTCGCCAGCATTACCGCAGTCGTGTTTTATCTGACCGCGGCAATTTATCAAGGACTGTATCTGCTGGAGCGAGGCCTCTCTCGATCCGTGCGCTCGCGTTTTTTGATATTGGGCACAATCGCTGTCATTGCCCACGGTTTCAGCGCCATCGGGCCGATTTATTCTCCATCTGGAATTGATCTGAGTTTTTTTCGCGTTCTATCGCTGAGCTTCTGGTTCGTTTGCCTGATTGGCTTGCTGAGTAACTTACGACGGCCACTCGAAACGGTATTGGCACTGCTGTTCCCCCTCGCCAGCCTGTCGATCATTACAACCTTTGCCATTCAAGGGCCTGATTCGCGACTCGACTCACTCAGCGTTGGCGTGCTGGCTCATATTGTTTTATCGATTCTCGCTTACAGCGCGCTTTCGCTTTGTGCATTGCAGGCATTTGTATTGGCGCTACAAGAGCGCGCACTGAAGCAGCGTCACGTTAATGGCGTTATCAATGCGCTGCCCCCGCTGATGACGATGGAAAATTTGTTATTTGAATTGCTGTGGGTTGGCTTTCTTCTGCTGACCGCCGCGATTGCGACAGGTATGGTTTATATCGACAACCTCTTTGCTCAACACCTCGTTCATAAAACGATTTTTTCGCTCATTGCCTGGTGCATTTTTGCGGGATTATTGTGGGGACACCGCAAACTGGGTTGGCGCGGCCATACCGCAGTGCGCTGGACGCTGGCAGGCTTCACTGCGCTGGCGCTGGCGTATTTCGGGACGAAGGTCGTGCTTGAGCTCATTTTGCATCGCGTCAATTGATCATAGCGAAAACCGCCACCGTCAGCGGTTGCCTGCCCGCTGGTTTTTCTTCAAGATAGCCGCTCGCCGTCGATACAGGATCACGCTTTTTGAACGAGGCCCCTTTAGGACTTCTGTTTCTGCTGCTTTTCGCGCTGATTGTTCTTTCCGCGTTTTTCTCCAGCTCAGAGACCGGCATGATGGCATTGAACCGCTATCGGCTGAAACATCTCGCCGGCAGCGGCCATAAAGGCGCAAAACGCGTCAGCCACCTGCTCGAACATCCCGAACGCTTGCTGGGCTTCGTGTTGATTGGCAATACGCTGACCAATGTTTTTGCCTCGGCTCTCGCCACCCTGATCGCGATTCGCGTACTCGGCGATAGCGGTCTTGCGGTGACGTTGGCCAGCTTTCTGGTTGGGGTATTTCTGCTGATTTTTGCCGAAGTCGCGCCAAAGACAGTGGGAGCACTCTATCCGGAGCGGATCGCTTTCCCCTTCAGTCGTATTTTAAAACCGCTACTGCGCACGTTTTATCCGGTCGTGTGGGCAGTAAACACACTGGCGAATTATTTTTTACGTATTTTTGGTATTGATCCGGCGCGCCACAAGGAAGAGCCACTAAGTCAGGCTGAATTGCGAACCATCGTTAACGATGCCGGCGAAATTATTCCGCAGCGCCACCAAGGCATGCTGCTGAATATTCTCGATCTCGAACAAATGACGATCGACGACATCATGGTGCCGCGCTCGGAGGTGATCGGACTCGATCTCGACGAAGACGATGCGACGCTGACCCGCCAATTACGCGAATGCGAATTCACGCGCATTCCAGTTTATAAACAAGACATCAATAACATCGTCGGCTTTTTACATTTGCGCTCGGTCGTAAGACTCATCGACGGTCAGGGCCAACTTAACCGCCGCGCTTTGCTCAAAGAAATCGACGAGCCGTATTTCGTACCCGAAGGCACTCCGCTGCATACGCAGTTATTCAATTTTCAAAAACAAAAACGTCGCATCGCAATCGTTGTCGATGAATACGGCGTGGTGCAAGGCTTAATCGCGCTGGAAGATATTCTCGAAGAAATCGTCGGAGAATTTACGTCGAATCTTGTCGACGAATCGGAAGAAATCATCGAACAAACCGACGGCTCGTTCATCATCGAAGGCAGCGCCGGCATTCGCGAAATCAATCGCGCGCTCGACTGGAAATTACCAACCGACGGCCCTAAAACATTGAATGGCCTACTGCTGGAAAGTCTCGAAAGCTTTCCTGATGCCGATGTCGGCGTCCGCATCGGCGATTATTTTTTCGAAACGATGAACGTACAGGGCAATATCGTGAAGCAGATTCGCGCGTTCTACGATGCCGATCAGGCGCCCATCTAATTTATCGCGTTTTTTTAATTGACTCATCGGATTATTTATTCTCGTCGCCGCGCAAGATTCGACGCTGTTCCGATACGGCAATCACACGTTGCTTTTCCTCATTATTAAGCGATCGCCACGCAACAATTTCATCAATACTACGCCAGCAGCCGACGCAGATGCGCCGCTCATCCAGCCGACAAACACCGATACAAGGTGAAGCAATTTCTTGCAATAAGCTCATCACTCGCTGCGCGCATCGATACGGAGTTTGCTGCGGAAGCGACGGCCATTCTCCACATAATGTGCGGCCATTCCTTCGAGCTTTAACTTCGCCTCTTCGGTTAGTTGTTTTACGACGCGTCCCGGCGCGCCTATAACCAACGAACCATCGGGAATAATTTTTCCTTCGGGAATCAGCGCGTTCGCGCCAATAATGCAATGACGACCAATTTGCGCGCCGTTAAGAATTACCGCATTAATACCGATCAAACTGAAATCGCCGACGGTGCAGCCATGCACGACGGCGTGGTGACCCACAGTGACATCGCGACCAATCGTCAACGGCGAACCGGCATCGGCATGTAGCATCGCACCGTCCTGAATATTTGTGCGATCGCCAATCGTGATTATGTCGCTGTCGCCACGCGCGACCGCGTTAAACCAGATACTGACATCGTCACCGATATTGACGGAGCCGATCACCGTCGCATTGTCCGCAATAAAATAATTATCGCTCGCGAAATTGACACGCAAATCATCGAGTTCGTAAATCATCAATATGTCTCCGCTAAAACATCGCGCAAACGTGCGTCGACATCGAGTCGAGCATCGTAAAGTTCATTCACAAGATCGACGATAAATCCCGCAGTAATGCCCCAGATCGTGTAATGCCGATATTGATATCGCGCCGCGATGCGGACCTCACCGTTACGAATGACGCGATCGGCGCGCAGATTCTTGCGTTCGGCGAAAAAAGCCAGCGGAGCATGAATTATTTCCTCCACCTCGACTGCCTGCATTTGCAGCGGCACATCAACCGATACAACTCCCGCGATCGCCGTAACAGCAAGCCCCAGCATGCTGACTCGCGGAGCAAGGTGACCGCCATAACCAAAGCAATCGCGCGGCAACCCAATCTCTTCCCATGCCTCGCGGAGGGCGGTATCGCGCAGATCGATATCATCGGCATCCGCCTTGCCCCCGGGCAATGCAATCTCGCCAGGATGTGCCGATAAATGCAGGCTGCGACGAATCAGCAGCAAGTGCGGGTCGCTCTCGTCGGTCAATGCCATTAGCACTGCCGCCGGCACGCGTGCAGCCGCGGTCGGGCACGGGTTTTGCTCAAGCTTTTCGTGCATCCGCGTTAAAAGTCGCGATTCCAAAACACTCTCCAGATAGCCGACGGACGGTGTTGCGAGGCCAACAATATAGCGGCATGCTGCAACGAGTCGCGATATGGAATTGCCGCTGTTTTTTCCCTGCCTGAATCAGTACCGGAAGGGAAAAGGAGGGTCACATGGTGAAAGTCGAATTACCTGGCTTCGATACGCTGCGTTATCTGGCCGAGCATGACCCCGAGCGCCTCGAACATTTGCGCAGTGCCCTCACCGAAATGCTGATCGCCCGCTCACCGGCAGAATCGCAGCAACGTTTGCGCGGCCTGCAATTTCAAATCAACGCACGCATCAAACTCGCCGCGAATCCCATCGCCGCCTGCATTGTGGTTTCTTCGATGATGCACGATACGCTCGAACAACTACAGCGCACATTGTGCGAAGGTTCGGAGCAACAAATCGCGCCGCCGTTACGATCCGCGCAAGTTATTCAATTTCCTCGCGGCTGATTAAACCTGCTCCAGCCGCGTGACGTGGAAAGCCGGCTCTTCATATGGGTGTGCCGCGCGCAATGCGTCGACGGCGGCGCGAATTAACGCATCCGGGCAGATTAATTCGATCTTGTATTCAGCGACAGTTTCCAATTCACCCTGCTCGCCAATATAGGGATCACTGCCCGGAAGCGAACGGAATTGCCCCTGACCTAACACCTGCCAACAACAATTATCGTAATTGCCTATCTTGCCGGCGCCGGTGGCGAATACGGCCTGCTTAACCGTCTCCAAATGCGATTCGGGAACGTAGAACGACAATTGATACATGCTCAATCTCCGTTGCGTTCGACATCCTGTCGTGCATAAAACTCGTCGGCGAAACGCTGTAATTCTCCGCGTTCGATCGCTGCGCGAATACCTGCCATATGGCGCTGATAAAACCGCAGATTGTGAATTGTATTTAATTGCGCACCGACCATTTCGCCGCATCTATCGAGGTGATGCAAATAACCGCGCGTAAAATTCTGACACGTGTAGCAATCGCAACCCTGCTCTAACGGCTTCGTACTGTGGCGATGTTTCGCATTGCGAATACGCACAACGCCGTAATTGGTAAACAAATGCCCATTGCGCGCATTGCGCGTCGGCATCACGCAATCGAACATATCGACGCCGCGCAAAACCGCATCGAGAATATCTTCAGGCTTGCCGACGCCCATCAAATAACGTGGCTTGTCGACGGGCATGTTTGGCGTCAAAGCGTCGAGCACCAGCAGCATTTCATGCTTCGGCTCGCCCACCGACAAACCGCCGATTGCATAACCATCGAAACCGATATTTTGCAAACCATCGAGCGATTGCTGGCGCAACGACGGATACATACCGCCCTGCACAATACCGAACAACGCCGCCGGATTATCCGCGTGCGCACGGCGGCTGCGTTCGGCCCAGCGCAGCGATAACTCCATCGAATGTCGCGCTTCGATTTCTGTGGCGGGATACGGCGTGCACTCGTCGAAAATCATCACCACATCGGCGCCGAGGTCGCGCTGCACGCGCATCGACGTTTCCGGATCGATATACACCGGGCTGCCATCGACGGGCGATTTGAACGACACACCCTGCTCGGTGATTTTGCGTAATTCGCCGAGACTCCACACCTGAAAGCCGCCCGAGTCGGTGAGAATCGGCTTTTGCCAATTGATGAAATCGTGCAGATCGCCGTGCGCTTTCACCACTTCGGTGCCAGGCCGCAGCATTAAATGGAACGTATTGCCGAGAATAATTTCCGCGCCGATCGCTTCGATATCGCGCTGCAGTATCGCTTTCACCGTGCCGTAAGTACCGACCGGCATGAATGCCGGTGTTTCGACGATACCGCGTGGAAATTTCAAACGGCCGCGACGTGCGGCGCCATCGGTACGGTCCAACTCGAACTGCATGAAACTCATAACGGATTCTCGGACGGAAAAACCAGCATGGCATCGCCATAACTGAAAAATCGATAGCGCTGCTCGACGGCTTCGCGATACGCACGAAGTACATTGTCGCGACCGGCAAATGCACTCACCAGCATGATCAACGTCGATTCGGATAAATGAAAATTAGTCAGCAATGCATCCACGCAGCGGAAACGATAGCTCGGATAAATAAAAATACGCGTATCGCCGACAAAGGGCTGCAATTCGCCGGACGCCGCTGCGCTTTCCAGCGCGCGCACGCTGGTGGTACCGATGGCAATAACGCGACCACCGCGTGCACGCGCGGCATTTACCTGTGCACACAACGCTGCATCCACTTCAATATATTCGGCGTGCATGCGATGTTCGAGAATATTATCGACGCGAACCGGCTGAAAGGTACCCGCTCCGACATGCAGCGTGACAAAACCAAACTCGACGCCGAAATCGCGACAACGCTGCAAATACTCTTCGCTGAAATGCAACCCTGCGGTCGGCGCGGCCACCGCACCTTCGCGCTGCGCGTAAACCGTTTGATAGCGCTCGCGATCGGTGTCGACATCCGCGCGATCGATGTACGGCGGCAGCGGCATATGTCCCCACTGCTTCATTGCATCAAGCGCATCGATATCG
The DNA here is from genome assembly GCA_946480345.1 of uncultured Spongiibacteraceae bacterium. The sequence goes on along the minus strand of CAMLJR010000002.1, from coordinate 29,139 downwards.
ACGAATTCCAGTTGATACAGCGCTTCGTTTTTAGCCAACACGCGCACGTGGCAATTTTCCGGCGCGGCCTCTTCTGATGAAGCCAATGCAATCGTCGTATCGGGTTTGAGCGCCTTATTCGCGCGAACATGCGCGAGCACCTGCCGCGGGCCGATTAATCGCTCGATCAGGATTTCGACGCGACCACCCGTAGCTTTCTGACCAAACAAGCGCGCTGGCACCACGCGTGTATTGTTGAACACCAGCAAATCATTAGGGCGCAGATAGCTCAGCAGATCGGTGAATTGCCGATGTTCGGTGGCGCCCGTATTGCCGTCGAGCACCAGCAGGCGACTGCCGGTGCGCTCGGCAGCGGGATAGCGCGCGATCAGCTCATCGGGCAAATCGAAATGAAAATCGGACAACTTCATAAGAGGGGATAGCAGAGATGGTGCCCGGGGACGGACTCGAACCGTCATGTTGTCACCAACGGCGGATTTTGAATCCGCTGCGTCTACCGATTTCGCCACCCGGGCAGGCAGGAAATTAAGCGAGGCGCGATTATAACAACGGTTCTAGGGAGGTCAACCATGACTGCCCTAATTTATCCTTATCGCAGAAACAATTTATTTTGAACAACGGCTTAGGCGAACTATCTGCCGTGCAGCGGCAAGAACGCCTGAAATTCGACGATCACCGCAATTGTCGACGTGGTCACAACTTCGGCATGGCTACTGGCAAGGCAGAACGCGATTGCTATAGTCAAGAAGCAAAGGCTGCGACACGTTGCGCCGTGTTGCAGTCAAAGATGTAGCTTTCAGGTTCTCTCCCAAACGAAAAATTGATGCCGCCTTCGGGCGGCTTTTTTCGTCTTTAATTCCGCTCATTTCGATTCAACAGCGTGGCTCTTCAATTCAGCGGCGCAATTCCCACCGCGCGACGTACTTTTGCCAACAGTGCAGAGGCCTCCGCCCGCGCCTTCTCACCGCCCTTCTTCAACACGGCTTCGATGTGGTCGGGATTCGCCATCAATTCTTCATAACGTGAACGCGCCGCGCCAATTTCGGTATTGATCAGGCCGAACAACTCTTTTTTCGCCTGGCCCCACGCGATACCTGCTGCAAACTGCTCACGCATGTAGGTTGTCTGTTCTGGCGTCGCGAATGCCTGCCAGATTTGAAACACCGTCGAATCGGATGGGTCCTTTGGCTGGCCGGGTTCGAGCAAATTCGTTTTCACTTTATTGATCAGCTTTTGCAATTCCTTTTCCGATGCAAACAGCGGAATCGTGTTGCCATAGCTCTTGCTCATCTTGCGTCCGTCGAGGCCACCGAGCACCGCGACGTTGTCATCGATCATCGCCTCCGGCAACGCGAACGTTTCGCCGTAAATATGATTGAAGCGCTGGCCGATATCGCGCGCCATTTCGATGTGCTGAATCTGATCGCGACCGACCGGGATTTTGTGCGCATTGAACATCAAAATGTCCGCAGCCATCAGAATCGGATACGAGAACAATCCCATCGTCAGCGCGAAATCGGAATCTTCGCCGGCATCTTCATTTTTCTGTACGGCATCTTTGTACGCATGCGCGCGATTCATCAATCCCTTCGCGGTGACGCAGGTGAGCACCCAAGTCAGCTCGGTAATCTCCGGCACATCGGATTGACGATAAAACGTCGCCGTGTCGGTATCGAGACCAAGTGCGAGCCACGTCGCCGCGATTTCTTTGGTCGACTGATGGACCTGTGTCGGATCCTGACATTTGATTAACGCGTGGTAGTCGGCAAGAAAATAAAACGAGTCGACATTGCTATCGCGGCTAGCCGCAATAGCCGGACGAATAGCGCCGACATAATTGCCGAGGTGGGGTGTGCCGGTTGTGGTGATGCCAGTCAATATGCGTTGCTTTTTCATTATCGAAACGATTCCAAAACTAAATACGGGATGGCGAAGAAACCGACGTCTGAAAGAAATGCGTCAGCGCGCGCGACAAGTACCAGCAATCATGCGTGCCGGCGAGTTCGCGCAGCGAATGCATCGCCCATTGCGGCACACCGACGTCAAGCGTGCGTACGCCGATTTCGGTGGCTGTAATCGGGCCAATCGTGCTGCCGCAAGCCATATCGCTGCGCACAACAAAACTCTGCACCGGCGCATCGATCTGCTGACAGATATGACGAAACAGCGCTGCGGTTTCGCTATTGGTGGCGTAGCGCTGATTTGCATTGATTTTGATAACAGGACCACGATTCAACAGCGGACCGTGATTCGCATCATGCCGGTCGGCAAAATTCGGATGAATGCCGTGTGCGTTGTCGCACGAAATCATCAACGATCGATCGATCATCCGTGCATAGTTTTCGTCACTGCCGGCGATGCGTCGTAATAGCATTTGCAGCATTGTGCCTTGTGCACCGGATGTACTCATGCTGCCGACTTCTTCGTGATCGCTGCAAATCAGCATCGCGCTGCGCGCGCCATTTGTCGCCCCGCTATTTGCCGCAATCAGCGATTTCAATCCAACAAAACACGATAGTAAATTATCGATGCGCGCACTCGCGATGAATTCCTGGTTCAACCCCACTAGCGCGGGCGGCTGAGTATCGTAGCAGTTGATATCGTAATCGAGGACTTCGCGTGCATTTCGAACGCCGGTTTGCGCGCGCAATTGTTCGAGCAGCAGTGCACGAAAATCCGGAACGGTTTCCGCACCGCTCGCCAATACCAGTGGTAATTGCGTTTGCGCGTTGATCGAGCGGCTGTTGTTAACTTCGCGATCGAGATGAATCGCAAGACTCGGAATGATCGCAATCGGTTTTTCGAAATCGATCAGCGCATTCGCCAACACGCCGTCATCGGTTAAATACGTCACGCGGCCGGCGAGCGATAAATCGCGATCGAACCACGGGCTCAACAACGCACCGCCGTAAACCTCGACACCGAGTTGAGAATAGCCGCTGCGTTGTAATTCGGGATTCGGTTTGATCTTTAAGCAAGGGCTGTCGGTATGCGCGCCGGCCATATGCAAACCGGTCTCAACCACATCGTCCGATCCAAGCACGAACGCAATCAGCGACGAATCGTTGCGCGTCACGTAATAACGCCCGCCCGTTCGCAATTGCCAGCGGTCGCTTTCCGCCAGCGCCACGAAACCGTGCTGCTGCAATTCGGCGGTCATATTGCTGACCGCGTGAAATGGTGTCGGCGAGCGATGCAGAAAACTCAGTAATTCGTCGAGCAGCCGTTGCTGCTCTTTAACGATGACTTCATCGGCCAAAATAACTTCCTCGGAATTATTTTCGAAAGGCTTCGAGGCGCGCGAGCAGGCTCGATGTATCCCAGCGTCCGCCGCCGAGCGCCTGCACGTCGCCATAAAACTGATCGACTAATGCGGTCAGCGGTAACTGGCTGCCATTGCGACGCGCCTCGGCGAGCGTGTAACCGAGATCCTTGCGCATCCAATCGACGGCAAAACCGTGGTTGTACTCACCGGCGATCATCGTTTTGTGCCGGCTCTGCATTTGCCACGATTGCGCCGCCCCCTGCGAAATCACTGCGATCGCGGCTTCGATATCGAGCCCGGCATTGCGCGCGAAATGCAGCCCTTCGGCGAGACCCTGTACCACACCGGCGATGCAGATTTGATTCACCATTTTTGCCAGCTGACCGCTGCCGGATGAGCCGATGTATTGCACGCAGCGGCCATAGCATTGGAGCACGCCTTCGATACTGGACAGCGAGGCTTGATCGCCGCCAACCATGACGCTGAGTTGCCCCCTTTCGGCACCGATTTGGCCGCCAGATATCGGAGCATCGAGAAATTCAACCGACTGCTTTTTCAATTGCTGCGCCATCTCACGCGCCAGCTCCGCAGAGGTGGTTGTGTGATCGACGACGACGCTGCCCGCCTTGATCGTCTCCGCAATTCCGCTGTAGCCAAAAATGACCTCGCGCACATCTTCATCGCGACCGACGCAGAGCGCAATGATGTCGGCATCCTGCGCAGCCGCCGCCGGTGTCACTGCCATCGCGCCACTGTATTCGCTCACCCAACGCCGTGCCTTTTCCTCGCTGCGGTTGAACACCGTCACTGGGTATCCGGCGCGCGCCAAATGGCCGGCCATTGGGTAGCCCATGACGCCGAGGCCGAGAAATGCGATTCGAGGTTTTGCCGGAAACATACGCACCGTCCGCAAAAAAAGAACGGGCATTCTACATCGGGGATCGAAAAAACCGAGGGTAGTTAAAAATGTGAAGCGGCTTTAGAGAATCGAACGATTCTCCGAATCAGGCGTAAACGTCGATACCCGCGAGGTCTACGCCGAGACGTTCTTCAATGGTGGGGCCGTTGCTTTGATAACTTTGCAGAGCTGGACGATTGCGGGCAGTCACGTTTTCCGCGAACGGCGCACTTTGCTCGGTTCGTTCCACCCCATTGCTCGCCCGCATACGGATACGCGTGACTTCGCGCGGCTGCTCAGGCTCGACCTGCCGGGGGCGGGGCGCACGCTCGTAATCATCGCGACGACGATAGTCGGTTGCGATGGGCAGCGCTGGAAGGTTGGATGAGCCGACTTGCACTGGTAAAGGCCGTTCAATAAGGGATGGCCGTCAGTATAGCATCGCGTTTTTGAAAGCAGGCGCGAGCCCAGCGATTGCGTTTACATCCCCGCCGGCAACCACAGCAGCAGGCCGACACCCAGCACGATCCGGTAGATGGCAAATATCGTAAAACGATGGCTTTTGATGTAACCCAGCAGGAATTTCACCGCTAAAAAGCCGGTGAGCGTCGCACTGACAAAGGCGATCGCCAGACTTCCCCAATCCTCATGCGCTGTGCTATCCCGCAGCACTGAGAAAATCTGCGCGCCGCTCGCGGCGAACATCGTCGGTATGCCGACGAGAAACACAAACTCAGCTGCAGCGGGACGATTACTGGTGCCGACCAGCATCGCCGCGAAGATGGCAGCGGCCGAGCGCGAAGTGCCCGGGAAAATCGCGGCGACGATTTGCGCCAAACCCACCACAATCGCCACCGTCCAGGTCACTTGCACGACATCTGGCTTGCGGGACGCGAACCATTCGGCGATGAGTATCCAAATACCGCCCACAATCAACGCCCATGCAATCGGCGTCACCGTTGCCGGCAGCTTATAACCGAGCTTCGTGACGATCAGCCCAAGCACCGCCGTCACCATAAAAGCGACGAATAGCTTCAACAGGTAGTCCCGATTAGCAGGATCGCGGAAATTGCTCGCCAGTTGCCACAACCGCTGCCAATAGATCATCGTGACCGCGAGGATTGCGCCCGCCTGAATCACCACATTGAACATATCGGAGCGACGATCAAGCCCCAGCTCTTGCGCAATCAGCAAATGCCCCGTACTCGAAATCGGCAGAAACTCGGTCACACCTTCGATTACACCCAACAACACCGCTTGCCAAAAATCGCTCATTGGTTCATTCGCATCCATCAACTACGAGGTTCGTTTCAATTAAGAGGTTCGATTTTCTTTCTTCCACGCCACTTCATTGCGCAGATAAATCGGTTGTGCGTCCTCCGCAGCAACGCGGATACCCTCGGCCCACATTTTTGCGCCGAGCACTGCAACCGCGCCGGCGTGCGGCAATTTTGCCGAATCAACCAATGCAAAATCTGCGCACGGAATTCGGGTTTGGTAACGCCAGCCGCTGCCAACAGCATATTTTGTCGATTTCCCGCTATCGATCGGCGGCATTTGCTCGGGCGCACAAACCACTTCATCGCTCACCGTGTACACCAACCGATCAGCGCCAACACGAAACCATCCGCAGTAAATTTCATCCATGCGTGCATCAATAGCTGCCGCAATATAGCTGTCATCCGCTATCGCATCGGTGACGAAGGATTGCGCAAGCGCTGCCAGCGTCGATACCGGAACGACCGGAATATCCGCTCCGAACGCGAGCCCTTGCACCACACCGATACAAATTCGCAAGCCCGTGAACGATCCCGGTCCACATCCGAACGCGATACCGTCGAGCGACCTAAGCGAAAGTTGCCGTTCGGCGAGTAACGCATCGATCATCGGCAATAGCCGTTGCACGTGCTCGCGAGGCGCGTCGATGAATTGCTCGAACACACGGCCTTCATCGATTAGAGCGACAGAACAGGCTTCAGTGGAAGTATCGATGGCTAACAGACGTGGCATGGCAGGGACCGTAAAAAGCGAACGCGCATGTTAACGATCACTATCGAAGGCGGCAAACGACCCGACGCCCGGGGCGGCTACAATGAGTCCTCAAAACCACTCGAACCATTGCAAATATGAAGGCCATCCGCGATTCAATTACAGCTGTCATTCTCGCCGGTGGGCGCAGTTCGCGAATGCGGACGGATAAGTCGCAGCTGGTGTGGCAGGGACGTACTTTCATCGAGCATCTGCGCGAGCAATTACAGCCGCAAACCCTGTCGGTAGCGATCAACTGCAACGATGCGAAAGCCCACCAAAATTTAGGATTGCCGCTGCTCAAGGATCCTTTTTCTGATCGACGCGGCCCGCTCGCCGGCATATTGGCCGGACTAACCTTCAGTAATACGCCCCTGACATTGTTCGTTCCTTGCGACAACCCATTATTGGCGCCCGATCTGGCGCGGCGTCTGCACGACATCATGCAGCGCAACGACCTTGATATCGTTTACGCGCGTAGCGGCGGCGACAACCACTATCTCTATGCGCTGATGCAAACTCGATTGCAGCCCCATCTGGAAGAATATCTGCAGCACGGCGATTACGCAGTGCATCGCTGGTACGCCACACAGCGCTGCCAGGCAGTGGCGTTTGACGATGAATCGGATCACTTCATCAACATAAACAGCCCGGATGATCTGGAGCGACTCTCCACATTACGCCCCAAATAAAAAACCCGCGGGTTTAGTCGCGGGTTTCTTTTACATCTTTGCTTTATTTCTTCATCTTTGGACGTCCACGCCGACCACGCGCGGGCGATTTTTTAGTTGCTGCTTTTTTCGCAGGCGCTTTTTTAGCAACTACGCGCTTGGCTTTGGATGCCGCTTTTTTGGGAGCGGCTTTCTTCGGTGCAGCTTTTTTAGCGACGACTTTTTTCGCGGTCTTTTTCTTTGCGGGTGCCTTTTTCGCCGCTGTCTTTTTAGGTACGGCTTTCTTGGCTGCCGCTTTCTTCTTCGGCGCTGCCTTAACCGCTACGCTTTTTTTGGCGGGGCTGCGTTTTGCTTTCGCGGCAGCTTTTTTCTCTTTTGCCGCAGCTCTGCGCTCAGCCAGCTTGGCTTTCGCCGCTGCCTTCGCTTCGAGCTTGCTTACTTTCATCTGCTGCTTTTTCGCGACAGCTTTCTGCTGAGCCTGCAATTTTTTCTCTGCTGCTTTGAGCTTCTTGCTATCGGCAGCTGCTCGCTTCTTGGTCCAGGTTGCCTTGAAAGCCGCAAGTGCTTTGCTCAAGTCGGCCTCAGCTTTTTGTGCAAGCGATTTTGCGCGCGCTTCGCTTTTCATCTTTATAACGGTATCACCCGCCTTGATGCTCGCATCAGCTTTCGCCATAACCAGTTTGGTTTTGGCTGCGGCGAGTTTTGCACGCAGGCCACGAAGTTTTATACCTGCTTTTGATGCTGCGGCGGCGGCGCGTTTCACAGCACGCTTATCCATCATCTTGCCCGATTTCGCCGCTTTAGCGCGCGCAGCGGCAACCGCTTTGCGCATTGAAGCGACGGTATTGCGATCGGCCATAATGGTTTTTTGCAATGAATCCATTGCTTCTTGAGCTTTGGCCAGTGCAGGAGATGCTGGAGTTTTTGCTACGGTAGAACGCGGTGCTCTTTTACTTTGAATTTTAGTTTTCACGGTTCGTTTCTTGGCTGCTGATGAATTTGTTTTTGCTTTTGCTCTTGGCATTGTAGGTCTCCTCAACAAAGGCCATCGTCGCAACAACGGTTTGAAAATAGCACAGAAAATAAACTACGCAAATAAAGTGTTTGAATTTCTGGGAAATTTATCGAAATAAAATTCGGATTTTTGTTACCTATTTCGGCCGATAACACCGCCTCGGCGAAAATATTTTCATCCGATAACAGTATTTTTTACGTAAGGCGCAACGTCATACATATTAACGCGGAAGGTGCTGCGCGATTAATTGCTGCAACAATTCGATGTGGGTATCCGAATCGTTCAGACAAGGAATATATCGGTACTCACCACCACCCGCGCGCTGAAAGCGATCGCGATTCTCGATCGCGATCTCCTCCAGCGTTTCGAGGCAATCAGCAGCAAATGCAGGACAAATCACGTCGATGCTAGCGAGCTTCTGCTCGCCCCACTGCTGCAATATCTCCGCGGTATACGGTTGCAACCATTCGGCACGACCGAGGCGAGATTGAAACGAAATCTGCCACTCGCCCTCGCACAGCTGCAATGCGTCCGCAAGTCGTTGCGCGGTTGCATAACAGTGGTCGCGGTATGGATCGCCAAGATCCACATTGCGTTTTGGAATGCCATGAAACGACATCAGCAATCGCTGCGCACGGCCATATTGCTGCCAATGTGCGCGCACCGATTGGGCGAGAGCCTCTATATAAAGTGGGTGTTGATAGTAATGTTTAACTACGGAAATCGAAGGCACATCGCGTTGCGACTGAAACAATGCAGCCACCTGATCGTAAATAGGACCCGACGTAGTAGCGGAAAATTGCGGATACAGCGGCAACACCAAAATATGCTCGACACCACTGGCGCGCAGCTCGCTAACGATATTGCTCAGCTTCGGTTCGCCGTAAGTCATCGCAAGCCGCACGAGCGGCGCGTCGGTATTTTGTTCGAGTAGTTGTTGTTGCAATTTGGCAACCTGCTTTTTGCTGATGACGCGTAGCGGCGAATCGCCATAACGATCCCACATCTCGGCATATGCAGGCGCCAAACGACGCGGCCTTAATGTCAAAATGATTCCATAGAGAATCGGATACCACAACGCGCGCGGAATTTCGACGACGCGGCGATCGCTGAGAAACTCGCGCAGATAATGGCGAATAGCGGATGCCGTCGGCTGCGCCGGCGTTCCCAGATTCATCAACACCACGGCTGTTTTCATTATGGTTTCTCTCTATTTGTCGCTACCGCCATCTTATAGATGTATGCGGAGCACTTTTAATCGGCCAAAAAAAAGCCCCGCAATGCGAGGCCTTTCCATCCAGATAACTTTGTTGATCAGCCTTCCAGCTCCGCAAACACCTTATCGCGAATTTGCTCGACTGTGCCGACGCCTTCAACACGGTGATAACGAACTGTACCGCTAGCGCGGGCTTGCGCAGAATAATAAGCCACCAATGGTTTGGTCTGCTCGTGATAGACGCTTAAACGTTTGCGCACGGTTTCCTCGTTATCGTCGGCACGTTGGATCAACGGGTCGCCGGTAACATCGTCGAGTCCTTCGCGCTTGGGCGGATTATTAACGAGGTGATAAACGCGGCCGGATGCTTCGTGCACGCGACGACCGCTCATGCGTTGAACGATTTCTTCGTCATCGACAGCGATTTCAACCACGTGATCGATAGCGATCTTCGACGCGGTCAATGCTTCGGCCTGCGGAATCGTGCGAGGGAAACCATCGAACAAAAAGCCTTTTTCACAATCCGGTTTGGCGATACGCTCTTTCACTAGACCGATAATCAAATCATCGGAAACGAGTCCGCCGGAATCCATTACTGCTTTTGCTTTGAGCCCCAGCTCTGTGCCAGCCTTAACCGCAGCGCGCAACATATCGCCGGTGGAAATTTGCGGAATGGCGTAGCGTTGCATGATGAATTGGGCCTGCGTGCCCTTGCCTGCGCCCGGTGGGCCCAACAAAATGATACGCATAAAACACTCCTACCAGCAGTAGCGGAACTGTAATCAGAAGGCGCCACACCTTACACACCTGGTCTGCCAGTGTCCAGCCTGCGCCGGACGCTGTGAATCGAGGAATGAACGATGAAAGTGAATGAATTGATATCGGTTTGGGAAAAAACAGCGGCGGGTGAATTGACCGAAGAATGTTTTAGCGTGCGCCTGCCGGTAGAAGATGCCGCGCGCATCGCCGCGCTCGCGGAAATGTTTCCGCGACGCACCAGCGAAGAACTGATTACCGATCTGCTTGCTGCGGCATTAGGCGAAATCGAAGCGAGCCTGCCGTATATTCGCGGCAATACTGTTGTCGCAACCGATGAACAGGGCGACCCCGTTTACGAAGACATCGGTCCGACACCGCGATATCTAGAACTGTGGCAAAAACATTTTGCAGCGTTACAAAAACAATAAATCATTCCCGTTCTTTCGCTTTCGCCGCCTGCCATAGCGCTTCCATTTCTTCCAGCGTGGCGTGTTGCGGTTCGCGGCCCTGCGCCGCTAATTGTTGCTCGATAAAACCGAAGCGGCGTTCGAATTTGCGATTGCATGCGCGCAATGCCGTTTCGGGATCGACATCGAGAAAACGCGCCAGGTTGACACAGCAGAATAATAAGTCGCCGAGCTCGTCTTCGATGTGAGCGCGATTTTCAGACGCAATCGCCTCTTCGAGTTCCTGCTGTTCTTCGCGCATTTTGGTCAACACGTCGCGCCAGTTTTCCCAATCGAATCCGACACGGGCGGCGCGCTTTTGCAATTTCGCGGCGCGCGATAATGCCGGCAATGCAGCGGGCACATCGTCGAGCACGCTGCGCTGGCTTTTCGCGTGGCGCTCTTGTTGCTTGATGTGCTCCCAATTGTGATTGACCTGCTCGACTGCAATGGTATTGGTCAATGAACTATTTCCGTCGCGTAATTGTCCATTCGAAAATACATGCGGGTGGCGGCGCAATAATTTTTCGACCAGATTGTGCACGAGATCATCGAACGAAAATAATTCCTGCTCGCGGCCGAGTTGTGCGTAAAAAATCACCTGGAACAATACGTCGCCCAGCTCTTCACGCACTTGCGGCATGTCGCCGCGTTCGATTGCATCGATCAGTTCGTAGCATTCTTCGAGCGTGTGCGGCGCGATGCTGGCGAAATCCTGCTGCAAATCCCACGGGCAGCCATGTTCGGGATCGCGCAGGCGCATCATCAGTTTTAATAAATCGTCGATGGTGTATTGCGTCACATCCCACCCTCGCGCACGCGACTCGCCGAAATAATATTGCGCAGGCCGTTCAATTTACCGAGCAGACCGGCGAGCGCGTCGAGGCCGGTGATTTCGACGGTAAATTTCATCGTCGCCGTGTTGTTCGCAACATCGGATAGCGTGTTCATTGCAACCACGTTGATGCGCTCGGCGGAGAGCATCTGTGTAATGTCGCGCAACAAACCTTGTCGATCGTGCGCGAGCACCAGGATTTCGACGGGGTACGTGCTCTGCTCGTCACCCCAGCTGACTTCGATGATGCGCTCGGGTTCGGCATATTGCAGCTGCAAAGCTTTCGCACAATCCTGTCGATGCACGCTGACACCGCGACCGAGCGTGATGTAGCCGACGATGGCATCGCCGGGCACCGGTTTGCAGCAGCCGGCAATGTGCGTCAGCAAATTGCCGACGCCGCGAATATTGACGGTGCTCGCGGCGTCCTTTGCTGTGCGTTTACGGATTTGCGGCAATATCGGCGCGACGCGTTCTTCGTTGGTCAATAGCGATTGCGCGGCGTGCAATACCTGCGATGCGCTGATGCTGCCGATGCCAACGCTGGCATACATATCCTCAACGGTCGCGCAGCGCACGCGCTCGGCGACGGCTTTGTAATCGAGGCTGGTCAGTGCGAGGCGCTTGAACTCTTTTTCGAGCAGGTTGCGGCCGGCGGCGATATTGTCCTCGCGCGCTTGCTGACGAAACCACGCCTGCACCTTCGCCCGCGTGCGTGCGCCGCGTATGTAACCGAGATTCGGTTGCAGCCAATCGCGACGCGGCGCGTTTTCCTTACCGGTGAGAATCTCGACCTGCTCGCCGGTTTGCAGCACATACGTGAGCGGTACGATGCGACCATTCACTTTGGCGCCGCGACAGCGATGTCCGACTTCGGTATGGATGTGATACGCGAAATCGAGCGGCGTCGAACCCTGCGCCAGATTGACGACGTGACCATCCGGCGTGAATACATACACGCGATCCTGCGCGCGGCTGAACTGTTCCGTTAGATCGATCGCACTGCCGCCGGTCTCTTCGTGCCATTCGAGCACCTGCCGCAGCCACGCAATTTTTTCTTCGTAGCTCGCGACCTTTTTGCGCTCGCTGTCCGCGCCCTTGTAACGCCAGTGCGCGCACACGCCGAATTCGGCTTCTTCGTGCATGTCGAATGTGCGAATCTGCACTTCGAGCACTTTTCCCTGTGGACCGATCACAGCGGTATGCAACGAGCGATAACCGTTGTCTTTCGGATTCGCGATGTAATCGTCGAATTCGTTCGGTACGTTGCGCCATAGACCATGCACGATACCGAGCGCGGCATAGCAATCTTTCACTTCCGGGACGAGTACGCGCACCGCGCGAATATCGTAGACCTGCGAAAAACCGATGCCCTTGCGCTGCATCTTTCGCCAGATGCTGTAGATGTGTTTTGCGCGGCCGGAAAATTCGGCTTTGATATGCGCCTTTTCCAATTCGCCGCGCAATTCAGCGATAACCGCCTCGATGTAGCCTTGGCGATCGAGGCGTTTCTCATCGAGCAGACGCGCGATTTTTTTGTACGAATCCGGATGCAAATAGCGGAACGATAGATCTTCGAGTTCCCACTTGATGTGACCGATGCCGAGCCGATGCGCAAGCGGCGCATAAATATCCGCGACTTCGCGCGCGAGCTTGTAGCGCTTTTCCGGATTGTCCTTGAACGAACGAATGGCGCACGTGCGCTCAGCCAGCTTAATGAGCGCGACGCGCACATCGTCGACCAGCGCGACGAGCATTTTGCGCACGGTATCGCTTTGGTCTTCGACCTGACCGAGCACCGGTCCACGCTCGGTTTTAACGCGGCTGATCGCCGCCATCCGCAATACGCCATCGATCAATTTCGCGATGGGTGCGCCGAACTGATCGGCGACTACACTGCTCGCAAGTTTTCCTTCGCGTACCGCGCGATACAGAATCGCGGCGACCAGACCGTCCTGATCGACATGCAACTCGGCGAGAATTTCCGCCATTTCGAGACCGGCGCGCAAACACGATGCGCCCTCGCCCCACGATATTTCGGGATCGGATTGCACTCGCTCATCGGCCGCGCGCGCAACACCGCATGCATGCAGCAATGTGCCGCGATTGACCGTATCGGGCACATGCAGCCGTCGCACCCAGCGTTCGAGATCGACGCTGCCGTCGGCTTTTTCAGGATGTTCTTCGCGGACTTTAACCATGTCTGACCTTCGGGCTGCTTCCCGCCCTTTGTCTATTCCCTTCGTTCGATGAACGATTTCATCGGATGTGAATTACGTTAGGTACCGAAGACACCCGTCGATAAATACCGATCGCCGCGATCGCAAATAATGGCGACGATCACTGCATTTTCTACCGAGGGCTGTGCATCCAGCTCTCGACAAATCTGTAATGCTCCGGCGACCGCGCCGCCCGATGAAACGCCGCAGAAAATACCTTCACGCGCAGCCAGTGCGCGCATCGTTTCTTCTGCCGTCGCCTGATCCATATCGATGACACGATCGACGCGTTCCGGTTGAAATATTTTCGGCAAATACGCTTGCGGCCAGCGCCGAATACCCGGAATTGCGGAGCCATCGGTCGGTTGCAATCCGATTATTTGAATGGCCGAATTTTGCTCTTTCAAATAGCGCGAGGTGCCCATGATGGTGCCAGTGGTACCCATCGACGCGACGAAGTGCGTAATGCGGCCCCCGGTCTGACGCCATATTTCCGGACCGGTTCCCTCGTAGTGTGCGAGCGGATTGTCGGCGTTCGCAAATTGGTCGAGCACCTTGCCTGCGCCTTCGGCCTGCATTTTCAGCGCCAAATCACGCGCGCCTTCCATCCCTTCTTCTTTGGAAACTTCGATCAGCTGCGCGCCGTATGCACTCATTGCCAACTTGCGTTCCGCGCTGCCGGTTTCCGGCATGATCAAAATCATTCGATAACCGCGAATCGACGCCGCCATCGCCAATGCAATGCCCGTGTTGCCGCTGGTGGCTTCGATCAGCGTATCGCCAGGCGCAATGTCGCCCCGCGCTTCGGCGTGGCGAATCATGCTCATCGCCGGTCGATCCTTGACCGAGCCGGCGGGATTATTCCCTTCGAGCTTGACCAGAACCGTGTGCTTCGAATTACCGGGCAGGCGCTGTAAACGCACCAGAGGCGTGTTGCCGATATAGTCCTCGATCGTTGGAAACGACGGGGCAGAGGGAAATGACATGCTGAAATCCTGCTGAGCGGCTACTTTTTGCGGGCCGGATCATAGCATGGAAGGTAAGCAGCTCCGGCCGCGTATACGGCGCCATCAAGTGTGAAATCGTTACTGCGTGGAATTTGCCGATCAGCGCGCCGATAATGCCGGCACACCAATAATTCGGATGGCGTCGATCGATGCGAAGCCGCGGTCTTAAAACATTAATCATCGCCACGGCGTTACTTCCCTCGTTACTGATTGCGATCGCGCTTGGGTTTTATTTGAGCCATAGCCGTTTGCAGGATGTCGATCGCTTGTTGACGCAGCGTGGTCACGCCACTGCGTTGCAGCTGGCGAATGCGGCTCGGCGGTCGTTGAGCGCGAACGACAACGCAGCGTTGCAACAACTGGCCGCGCTCGCGCTGGAAGAACCGGGAGTCGAATCGGTCACCGTCTTCGACTCCAGGCATCAGCCGCGTGCGCACTCCGGCCGACAACTGTCGATGCCGTTGCCGAGTCATTTCTCTCATCGCAGCGAGAGCGCCGAAATGGCGGAAACGCTGCGCTTCGTTCAGCCGATACTTCCCATCGAACATTTCACTGCCACATTCAATGCAGCGACGGCGGACTTCGCGCCCGAAGGTTGGGTGATGGTCGATTATTCGCGCCAGCCTTATCTGATCGAAACGTATCGGCTGCTATTCATCAGTGGCTGTATCGTCGTTCTCGCGCTGCTGGGTGCCTGCATCAGCGCCGTGTTTGCCAGCAATCGGCTGGACGCGGCGGTAACACAGCTGCGCGCCGGTATTCAGCGCATTGCCAGCGGCACTTTCGACACGCCGATCCATCTGGAAAAAAGCAACGCGCTGCATAACCTCGGCGAAGATCTCAATCGCATGACGGCAACCATCGAGCACTCGTCGATCGAATTACGTCGCCATCTGGAACAGACCAACCGCGACTTGCGCGAATCGCTCGAAACCGTCGAAGTTCAAAATATCGAACTCGATCTGGCGCGGCGCGAAGCGCTCGAGGCGAGTCGAATCAAATCGGAGTTTCTGGCGAACACGAGCCACGAATTACGCACACCGCTGAATGGCATTATCGGCTTCACCAAATTGCTGCTGAAAAGCGTGCTCGATGAACGCCAGCGCGAATACCTCGAAACTATTCGCTACTCCGCAGAAAACCTGCTCGGCATCATCAATGACATTCTCGATTTTTCGAAAATCGAAGCAGGCAAACTGGTACTCGACAACAGCGCATTTAATTTGCGCGAGACCATCGAAGAAACGCTCGCGATGCTCGCGCCGAGCGCGAACGAGAAAAAACTCGATTTGATTTTGCTTTACGACAGGCAGGTACCCACCGAGCTGATCGGCGATGCGTTACGGCTGCGACAGGTGCTGACCAACCTGATCAGCAATGCGATTAAATTCACCGCGCGCGGCCATATCGCTGTGCACGTCGAAGCAGCCGGCAGCGTGGCGGCACGCGTACCGCTCAAAATAAGCGTCAACGATACCGGCATCGGAATTTCTGCCGAGCAGCAGCGCCAACTTTTCGAAGCATTCGCGCAGGCCGATGCGTCGACGTCGAGGGAATTTGGCGGCACCGGCCTCGGCCTTGCCATCAGTAAAAAGCTGATCGAACAAATGGGCGGCGAAATTGGCCTCGACAGCCATCTCGGCGATGGCTCGACTTTCTGGTTTTCACTGCGATTGCCGGTGCAGCAAAAACCGCTGTCGCTGCGTCAGTTTCATTTGCTCGAAGGCAAACGGTTGGCGCTATGCGATCCGGAACCGCTATCGCGGCGAGCATTGCAACAGCTTCTTGAAGACTGGGGAATGCACATTGTTGCGCTCGACAGTCACCACGAATTTGGCGCGCATACTCGCGATGTCGATGGCTGCCTATTGAGCGCGTCGGCAAACATGCCACTACCGCCACAATTGCCAGCCGCCTCGCTGCCGTTGCTTGTGTTGCAATACGGGAGCGCGCCGCCACCAGCGTATCGAAGTGCAATGCACACGTTGCAGAAACCCGTTAATCACCTGCAGCTTTACGATGCACTATGCGATCAATTGTGCCATCGCGCCATGCCTGCAATCGCGGTGAATCCTCCATCAATCGCGAGGAACGTGCATGTACTGGCAGTCGACGACAACGCCACCAACCTGAAACTGGTGGACGTGCTGTTGCGCGAACTCGGCGCTTCGGTGCGACTCGCGCACAACGGTCGCGATGCGTTGACGCTGTGCGCCGAAGAGCATTTCGATTTGATTCTTCTCGATATTCAAATGCCGGAATTGAACGGTGCCGATGTCGCGCGCGCGATTCGCAGTGGCGAGAGTAAAAACCGCGAGACATGCATCGTCGCGCTTACTGCTCACGTTTTGCCGGAAGAGCAACAGCATCTACTCAAAAACGGCTTTAACGATTGCGTGACGAAGCCCATCACCGAAGAGCAACTGCAGCAATTATTGGAGATGTGCCCGCGCGTCAATGCGCTGCCGGTGCAGATCGATTTATGCCTGCAGCGCGCCCGCAACAAACCCATCCTGGCCAAAGAGTTTCTGCTCGATCTTTTGCAGGAATTGCCGCGTGCACGCAGAGCGATAGATACGCAACTCACGCAGCACAATTTCGACGAATTACTCGAAGAAACCCATCGGCTGCATGGCGCCAGCAGTTACAGCGGTGTACCGCAATTGCAGCAGTGCAGCCATCGACTGGAAGAATTACTTAAACAGCGCGCGACGAATATCGAAATCGAAACGGCGACGCGGGCCCTCTTGGCAGCGATTGATGAGCTGTTGGCATGGGAGGCAGAACATGATGTGGCGACATTATTCGAAGCAGATACAGCTGCAAATTAATGGCAACACGCCACATCAAACGCGAAACAGCTCTCGACTCATCAGCGGTTTGCTGCCCAAATGCGGTTGCAGCGCCATGCGGCACATTATCTTCATGGCACGTCGAGCCTGAGGCGAATAATTGCCGTCCAAAAAATTTAGAATATCTACGCCGCGCACGATGATCTGCGCTGGCGTATGCACATCCGCAGCAACCAGACCGGCGTTGACGTCGAGGTAATACTCCCGCGTTGCCGAGATTGAATCGCCGCTATGCGCTTGCTCGCGCAAATTGAATCCATAACCCAGCTCGTCGAGTAACCGCAATTCGAAATGGCGTAACACGACATCGATCATTGATTGCTGTGCAAGCTGCTGCAGTGCGTTTTCGTAATCGGAAAACAAGTCAGCATGCGCATCATCGCGATGCAGTAAACGACATAAAATTTCGTTCACGTACATGCCGCTGAATAGCGCGGGGCCGCGCAACGGAATTGCCGGATCGCGGATCTCGCTTTCGCGCAGCGATTTCAATTCGCCAGCGCCGCTCCACTCGATCCATAACGGTTGAAACGGTTGTAGCGATGCGCGTTGACTTACGCCGCGCCGCGGCGTGCGGGCGCCGCGTGCTACTGCAGAAATGCGGCCATGCTCTGGAGTGAACAGCTCGATTAAAAGACTGGTATCGCGATAATCGCGAGTATGCAGAACATAAGCGGGCTGCATTGACGTGTTATTCGAAATCCGAGTACCCGAGACTGCGCAATGCGCGCTCGTCGTCGGACCAGCCGGCTTTAACCTTCACCCATAGCTTTAACATAATTTTGCTATCGAAGATTTTCTGCATGTCTTTGCGCGCGTCTTCGCCGATCTGACGAATGCGTTCGCCGCCGTTGCCGATAACAATTTTTTTCTGACCGTCGCGTTCGACCAGAATCAACGCATGAATCGTTAGCAATTTTCCTTCGCGCTTGAACGATTCGATTTCGACAGTGATTTCGTACGGCAACTCTTCCCCAAGCTGGCGCATGACTTTTTCGCGCACCAACTCTGCGGCGAGAAAGCGCTCGCTGCGATCGGTAATTTGGTCTTCAGGAAAAAAATGCGCGTTTTGCGGTAGCCGCTGCACGATCGCTTTTTCGAGTTCGTCGAGGTTATGGCCGCGCAATGCCGACAAAGGAAAAATTTCAGCGAATGAATACTTTTCGGAAAACTTCTGCAACGCCGGTAACAGCTGAGTTTTATTGTCGATCAAATCGACTTTGTTGATCGCAAGAATGACCGGGCACTGCACATAACGCAGCTTTTCCAATACCCACTCGTCTTCTTCCGTCCAGCGCACGCGATCAATGACGAAAACCACTACATCGACATCGAGCATCGCCTGGCTGGCGGTTTGATTCATGTAGCGATTGATCGCTTTCGGCTCGACCTTGTGCAACCCCGGCGTATCGACATACACGATCTGATTCAGACCCTCGGTTTTTATACCGAGTACGCGATGGCGTGTCGTCTGGGGTTTGCGCGAGGTGATACTGATTTTTTGGCCGAGCAGATGATTCAGCAGCGTCGATTTACCCACGTTCGGCCGGCCCACCAATGCGACATAACCGCAACGTGCTCCTTCACCGGCGTCGTTAGTTTCACCGGCTTCATTGGGCTCATCGGCATTCGCATCGTTCATCTTTTTTGCTCCGGCTTTTTCTCGGGACTCTTCTTTTCTAAGAACGCCAACGCCTTTTGCGCGGCAATTTGTTCGGCAATACGACGGCTGCTGCCCTCACCGCTAAACGATTGCACGACCGATGGGATCGTGCAGGTAATTTCGAACTGCTGATTATGCGCTTCGCCGTGCGTCGCGCTGAGCTGATAAACCGGCAGCGCTTTACCGCGCCCTTGCAACCATTCCTGCAAGCGGCTTTTCGCATCTTTGTTGACTTCGCCGGGCGCGACTTGTTGCAATCGGTCGCCGAACCACGCCAGCACGCGCTCGCGACAACCATCGAGGCCGGTGTCCAGATAAATCGCGCCGATCAATGCTTCGAGCACATCAGCGAGAATCGATTCGCGCCGATGGCCGCCGCTTTTCATCTCGCCGCCGCCAAGCCGAATCAATTCGCCCAGATCAAATTCGCGGGCAATTTCAGCTAGTGTTTGACCACGGATAAGCAAGGCGCGCATACGCGTCAGATCGCCTTCTCTCGTGCCGGGAAAACGTTGGAATAAGGCCTCGGCGATGATGAAATTCACCATTGCATCGCCGAGAAATTCCAATCGTTCGTTGTGATGCCCGCCGAAACTGCGGTGGGTTAAAGCCTGCTCGGCCAGCGCTTTATCGCTAAATCGATAACCTAAACGCTGGCTGAGAATATGGATCGGATCGTGAACGCTCATTGCGCCGAGGCAAGGTTGTATTTGAGGTTCTCGAATTTGACGACAACATCGATATTCGAAATCAACGACACGCGTTTTTCATAACTCGCGTCGAGCACTCGCCCATTGCGCGAATCGGTGATTTCGATGTCTTTCGGGCTGATCGTTTCGATACGGCTGACATCGAGTTGTTTACCGATGGCGCTCAGCAACTCGCTTTTCGCCAGCATCGCCGATTGCTGATTCGCCATCACCACATCGAGTGCTTTTTTCGTTTGCCAATAATCGAGATAGACCGGGCCGACTCTGAAAAAGCAGGTCAGCGCGAACGATGCAATACCCAATACGATAAGCCAGCCGAGCATGCCTAAGCCGGTTTGATATTTACGCATCTGCATGTGATTCTCCTGAGGCCAGTTAGCAAATCCAATCAGCGAATGACGTCGACGCGATCGAAGCTCGGCAGCGAAAACAGCGATTCCCAATGCATCCAGACGGCGAATGCCTTGCCGACGATTTCGCGCTCGGCCACTTGCCCCCAGAAACGCGAATCGGCGCTGTTGTCCCGATTATCGCCCATCATGAAGTAATGGCCGGGCTGAACCACAATATCGAATTCATCGGCGATTCGGCTGTAGCTGTCCATTTGTTTATAGATATTGTGTTCGACCGTGCCGAGTTTTTCCGACGCCAGTTCGGTGGCCTGCATCGGACCCAAACGCGCCAGAAACACCTGCTCGACACGCTCGCCGTTGATATATAGCACTTTATGTCGATATTGAATTCGGTCGCCGGGTAAACCGATCAGGCGCTTGATGAAGTACACATTTTTTTTGTGCGGTGGAAAGAAAACAAGCACATCGCCACGCTGTGGTGCACCGACATCGATGATTTTTGTTTTCAGCACCGGCAGACGTATTCCGTAACTGAACTTGTTGACCAGAATGTAATCCCCGACTTCGAGCGTCGGTACCATCGATGACGATGGAATTTGAAACGGCTCAACAATGAAAGAGCGCAGCACCAATACCACGGCGAGTACCGGAAAAAACGAGCGGCTATATTCGGCAATCTGACGCTGCTCGACCAATTCCGGCTGGATCGCGCCATCGTTACCGGTGAGGCGTTTGCATGCAGCGTAACGTCGCCGCTGGAACCAGACGATATCGATTAGCGCCACTGTGCCCGACAACAGTGTCAGCATTACCAGAACCAGCGCGAAATCGCCGTCCTTGATGACGACCACCATCGCCAGCCACACCAGCCACAACGCGAGCACAATGCGAAACAACCAATCGGACCAGGTCGGCTCGGGAACCGCAGTGGGTACATCGCCACGCTGCAACTGCTGGGCAAACCGATATTGCTGCTGGCGACGACCGAGCAGTTCCTGAACCAGCCACACGAGCAGCGTTAAGCCGGCCAGCGCCATCAACACCGTATTGACCATCGTTACGTCATCCGTTTTTTAATTGATTAAAGGAGCGTTATGTTTAGCCGTCGACTTTCAACACAGCAAGGAAAGCGCTTTGCGGTATTTCGACGCTGCCCACCTGTTTCATGCGTTTTTTGCCGGCTTTTTGTTTTTCGAGCAATTTTTTCTTACGCGACACATCGCCGCCGTAGCATTTCGCTAACACGTTTTTACGCAGTGCTTTCACGGTCGAACGCGCGATGACTTGACCGCCGAGCGCGGCTTGAATCGCCACATCGAACATCTGACGTGGAATCAGTTCGCGCATTTTTTCCACCAGAATCCGGCCGCGATACTGCGCCTGATCGCGATGCACAATCACCGCCAATGCATCGACTTTTTCGCCGTTGATCAGAACATCGAGCCGCGCCAGCTTGGCCGGTTGAAAATGCGCAAAACTGTAATCGAGCGATGCGAAACCACGGCTTACCGATTTCAAACGATCGAAGAAATCGAGCACGACTTCGGCCATCGGCAACTCGAACGTCAATGCAACTTGCTGTCCGAGAAACTGCATGTCCTTCTGCACGCCGCGACGTTCGATACACAACGTAATGACGTTGCCGAGATATTCCTGCGGAACCAAGATATGCGCAGTGGCGATTGGCTCGCGCATTTCGTCGATTTCGCCCGGATCGGGAAGCTTCGACGGATTATCGACCTGGACGATTTCACCGTTATTTTTTACGACTTCGTAAATTACCGTCGGCGCGGTGGTGATCAGATCGAGATCGTATTCGCGCTCAAGCCGCTCCTGAATGATTTCCATATGCAGCATGCCGAGAAAGCCGCAACGAAAACCGAAGCCGAGTGCATCGGAGCTTTCTGGTTCGTAAAACAATGACGCATCATTCAACGTCAATTTTGCGAGCGCATCGCGAAACGCTTCGTAGTCTTCGGACGAAACGGTAAACAAGCCCGCGTAGACCTGTGGCTTGACGCGTTTAAAACCGGGCAGAGCCTCGACGTTTGGCGTACTCGCGTGCGTGATCGTATCCCCGACCGGCGCACCTTGAATGTCTTTAACGTTGGCGACGATGAATCCCACTTCGCCCGCAGCGAGACCGTCGGTTTCGGTCAGCTTCGGGGTGAATACGCCGACGCTGTCGACCAGCTGCGCTTTGCCGATCGATTTGGTGACGATCTTGTCGCCTTTTTTGATGCGACCATTCTTCACCCGCACCAGCGACACGACGCCGAGATAATTATCGAACCATGAATCGATAATCAGCGCCTGCAATGGTTCGTCCAGCTCGCCGTTCGGCGGCGGAATCAACTCGACCAATTGTTCGAGCAACTCGTCGATGCCGAGGCCGGATTTCGCGCTCACCGGAATCGCATGCGATGCATCGACGCCGATGATTTCTTCAATCTCTCGTTTAACCTTATCCGGATCGGCCTGCGGCAGATCCATCTTGTTCAATACCGGGACAACCTCGAGCCCCTGCTCGATCGCGGTGTAGCAGTTAGCTACCGACTGCGCCTCGACGCCTTGCGCAGCGTCCACCACCAGCAATGCGCCTTCGCACGCGGCGAGCGAACGCGACACTTCGTAGCTGAAATCGACGTGACCCGGCGTATCGATGAAATTGAGCTGATATTTTTTGCCGTTTTTTGCTGTGTAATACAGCGTCACGCTATGCGCTTTGATGGTGATCCCGCGCTCGCGCTCGATATCCATCGAATCGAGCACCTGCTCCTCCATTTCGCGCGCTTCGAGACCACCGCACAGTTGAATGAAGCGATCCGCCAGCGTGGATTTGCCGTGGTCGATATGCGCGATGATGGAAAAGTTACGGATGTGATCGAGATTGCTCACGGGTAATGTATGACTCTACAGACTGCGGGGAGTGTGATCGGACTCGATCAAGGTGCGCGATTGTAGCTTAAACAGACTGCGGACGAGTAGCGGCGCCTGTTGGACCAGAATGGCTCGACCGCTACGGCTGCTGTGGCTGCGCAATCACCGATCCGGCAACGCGTCGCGCGGTAATGGATGGAATTTCGCCGACCACGGTGACCAGATGCGGCTTGCCATTGAGTTCAACCGCATGCGTGTAGGCAATCGTGGCACCCCGCCTGGCCTTGCCGTCGCTGCGTGGCAACGGCGGTTGAATCGCCTCGACAAATATGGACATCACCGCGAGGCCATCCGAATAGGTCAGCAAACCCTCACTGGATTTATGGGGTGCAACAGATAGCGCAAAACCGGGCGGAACCCATTCAGGCCGCCATTGCATCTGCGATTCTTCGACGACGCGATCGATCGGCAACATTTCCGCCTTCCGAGACGCGGTGTCGCCTCCAACACCGGCGAGCCATTCCCGCTTTAGCTGGACGCCAATTTCCACATCGACAAATTGCAGCCGTTCACTAATTCTGCCTTCGCCATCGAGCACTTCGGTCCGCAACAACAGGCCGGTGTCATGATCGAGCGCCATGCGGTAACCATATCGAAATTGATCGCGCGGCTTGATGTTCAATACCACCGCGCGACGACCGGCAATGCGATCTTCGCCATCGACATGAACATCGTAGTTTTGATCGAGCCCTTCAAGGCTCGGTTTCAACAAATGGGGATGCAAGAGAAAGTCGAGCCGTTGCCCGAGCTGAATGCAGGTTACTTCTTTGCCATAACGAATAATTTCGCGCGGTTGGCCGTCCAGGTATTCAATGCGTTCGAATTCTTCGTCTTTATAAAGACCGTGGGTGATGCGTAACGATTCGAGCCGCGAGCCGTGCGCATACGTCATCACGCCGCGGTAATTCAACTCGCGCATGCTATGCGCGAGCTTATCCAACCATTCTTTTGAGGTGGCCGTAGCAGTGTCTTTTACATTTACGGCATCGGCGACAGCAAAAGATGATGGCAGTCCTAGCCAAACACTGATCAGAAAAAAGTGCAGTAAATGCACCTGAAAGCGATTACTGCTTCGGCGCATCGAGCTGAGGAACTCTGGCAAACGTGATCACACCCTGGCCATTGTTCAGAGCGGCGCGTTCGGAATGCCGCAACAAATATTGCTGTAAACGCTGCTGCGCCAATTGATCGGGATCAAGTGAAACAGGCTGCAACGGTGAGGTCATTGTCGCGCTGACGGGAACATTTCCAACTACCGGCTGCATCGGCGCTGGATAAACGCGTCCTGCTGCCGTGGAAGAAGCAACAACTGGCGAAACAGTCGGCGTTTGCGCAATTGCTTCGCCACCGATATCTGAATTGAAATGTCTCGCGCCCACCGCAACAACCGTCGCTACCGACGCCGCAACCGCGAAGCTCGCAACCGGACGCCACCAGCGGGCTGTCAACGACGGTGCAGAGATAATTTCGTCCGCCAGCGCCGCTTGCACACGCTGCGAAATATCGAATTGGGCAAAACGCATATCGACGCCGCTGATGCTGTCACGCACGACATGGAAATCGCGCCATGCCGTTCTAACGACTTCATCGTCACTCGCCAGCAAGCGCCGTAATTCCAATTCGTCCGCTTCGCCATCAACCAAGGCAGAAACCGACTCCCGCAACCTGTCACTCATACGACACCTCACCGTTGGTCTGATATGCCTTGATATGTCTATCGATGGCTTCGCGTGCGCGGAAAATCCGGCTGCGCACTGTTCCGACAGGGCAATCCATCGCTGTCGCTATATCTTCGTAGCTAAGACCGTCGAATTCGCGCAATGTCACCGCTGTACGCAAATCTTCTGGCAGGGATTTGATGGCGTGATCGCACACGCGCTTCAATTCTTGTCCCGACAATATATTTTCCGGATTCTCGATCTCTTTCAGCAGAAAATCGCCGCTAAAGTGCTCGGCATCGTCGATATCGATATCGACTCCCGGCGGCCGCCGTTGACGCGCGACCAAATGATTTTTCGCAGTATTGATCGCGATGCGATACATCCACGTATAAAAAGCACTATCGCCGCGAAAATTCGGTAAAGCGCGAAACGCCTTGATAAACGCCTCTTGCGCGACATCCTGTATTTCATCGCTATTGCGGATATACCGCGAAATCAGGCTCAGAATTTTGTGCTGATATTTCAGCACCAAAAGATCGAAAGCCTTTTTGTCGCCTTTCTGAACGCGGGTTACCAGTTGTTGATCGGTAATTTCAGGACCGGTCATTGCCGACCCCGTGGCGCGTGCCTCGTATTAGCTGCCAAATAGACCATGCACCATTCCGGAAGTTTCGAGCCTCTGCGCAAGCTAACTGGTGGCTTAACAAGCCAACCTGTGCGAAGGCGGGTATGATTGCCGGCTCCAAAAAAAGTTCAACTGCTTGGAACCGGCACAAAGGAGTGCGCTGGATAATATAGTTGGCCATAACGCGGAGCAATACGCAGTCCATGAGCGCGCCCAATCGTCACGATGTTCTGATTATCGGCACCGGTGCTGCCGGTCTTACTGCCGCGTTGCGACTGGCACCCAGCGCGCGCGTTGCTGTCGTCTGCAAAGGCGATCTGAATCAGGGTTCGACCTGGTGGGCGCAGGGTGGAATCGCCGCCGTCATCGATGAAAACGACACCGTTGAAGCGCACATAGCCGACACACTCACCGCCGGTGCAGGCCTATGCCATGCAGATTCGGTCCGCTTCACCGTCGAACATAGCAAGGAAAGCGTCGAGTGGCTGCTCGAACAAGGCGTGCAATTCGATCGCTTGATCGGGGCCGGTTTTCATCTGGCACGCGAGGGCGGCCATAGCCATCGACGCATCATGCACGCTGCGGATTCGACCGGCCGCGAAGTCTCAGAAACTTTGACGAAGCGCGCGCTCGAAACCCGGAACATCGAAATTTTCACCAACCGTGTTGCGGTCGATCTGATCGTGCATGAAGGCCGTTGTCGCGGTGCATACATTCTTAATCGCGATAGCGGCAACGTCGAAGTCTTTCAGGCCGATCACGTGATTCTCGCGAGCGGCGGCGCCAGCAAGGTTTATCTGTACACGACCAATCCCGATGGCGCGACCGGCGACGGAATCGCAATGGCATGGCGCGCCGGCGCACGTGTCGCCAATATGGAATTCAATCAGTTCCATCCGACTTGCCTCTATCACCCGAAAGCAAAATCGTTTCTGATTACCGAAGCCATTCGCGGCGAAGGCGGCAAATTGTTATTGCCGAACGGCGAGCGTTTTATGCAGCGTTTCGACTCGCGCGCCGAACTCGCACCGCGCGATATCGTCGCGCGCGCCATCGACCATGAAATGAAGCGGCTTGGTATCGACTGCGTATATCTCGATATCAGCCATAAATCGCCGGAATTCATCCTGCATCATTTTCCGACCATCAAGGCGCGTTGCCTGGAGCTCGGCATCGACATCACACGCGACCCGATTCCGGTCGTTCCCGCCGCGCACTACACCTGCGGTGGCGTAATAGTCGATTTTGAAGGGCGAACCGATGTGCCCGGTTTATATGCCATCGGCGAAACCTCTTTTACCGGATTGCACGGCGCCAATCGCATGGCGTCGAATTCTTTACTCGAATGCATTGTCTACGGCCGCGCGGCGGCGGCATCGATCGCGAAAAATCTGCCGCGCCCCAACGATTCCTTCACCGCAGAACCGTGGGACGCGTCTCAGGTCACCGATTCGGATGAAGATGTCGTGATCTCGCACA
This sequence comes from uncultured Spongiibacteraceae bacterium, assembly GCA_946480345.1. The sequence continues at coordinate 2,497 of CAMLJR010000002.1, read as the reverse complement.
ACTGGGATGAAATGCGGCGCGCGATGTGGGATTACGTCGGCATCGTGCGCACCAACAAACGTCTACAGCGCGCGTTGCGTCGCGCCGAATTACTGCAACAGGAAATCACCGAGTATTACAGCAACTATAAAGTCACCAACGATTTGCTCGAGCTGCGCAATCTGGCGACGGTCGCGGAATTGATTATTCGCTCTGCGCTGGAGCGAAAGGAAAGCCGCGGCCTGCATTACACGCTCGACTATCCCGACCTGCTGCCCGAAGCCGAAGATACGATCCTCGTGCCACCGAACTATTCGGCCAGTACCGGCCAGTGACGCAGATAAGCGCGCAAACGCCGCGCTTCATCCGCGCTCAGACTATCGCGGCATAGCGTCAGCGTTAGATTTGAATTTTTAAAATATCGATACCAGGGCACCGGGCGACGACTGAGCGCCGCTTCGTCAAAGCGCAATACGATCAATCCCGGCCATATCACTGCGCGCCGCAATTCGAGCAGACGCGGTTCGCGTTTAGGCTCGACCCACTGCCAGCCTTCCTGCCACAACAATAGACCGCGTTGCCGAGTCTGGAGACGCAGTTGCCACGTCGCATAAACGAGCGCGATGGCCCACGTCACTAATTGCAATGAGAACGGCAACGAGGTTTGCGCAATAGCCGTTAACGCGGATAACGCCAACGCGGTGTTTGCGATCAATATGAAATTCGATGGCCGAATTTCAATTCTTAGCGGTGCGTGCGAACGCGATAATTTGCTCGACAATCCCTGCCAGCTCCTGATCCGCAGGGCGCTCACGCCCTAAAAACCATGCGAATAATTCCGTGTCCTCGCATTCGAGCAAGCGCACGTATTGACGCTGCGCGTGCTCATCCAATGAGCGCAGATGGCGTTCGACGAAGGGCATCAGCACCAGATCGAGCTCGAGCATGCCGCGCCGGCTCGCCCAATAAATGCGCTTGTATTCTTCGTCGGAAAACATCGGTTACTGGTCACTTAGCGAAAGCGGGCGCGTAGAATACGCGACTGCAATGGCGACGCCTAGCGCTGCCGTTTTCCCCAATTCGAGCTTGATGGACATCTCATGAGTACGGCGCAAACCTTTCTGCAAACTATCGGCGCCAGTGAAATTGACGGCGACAGCCTGTTCGCCGCTGAGCCAGCCGATCTGACACAACTCGACGGCAATGATGTGCTGATGCCATTGAGCCTGTATGGCGTGCTCGCGGTGGCCGGGCCGGATACCGAGAAATTCCTGCAGGGCCAATTAACCTGCGATGTTGCCGCCACCAATGCCGCATTGAGCACCCCCGGCGCCTTCTGCACACCGAAAGGCAGGATGGTTTGCAGCTTTCAGTTGGCGCGCCCAGCCGCCGAGCGTGTCCTGTTGCGGATGCGCCGCGATCTGCTGGATGTCGCGAGCGCCACGTTGCAAAAGTACATCGTATTTTCAAAGGCCAAACTCGAACGACTCGACGACACCGTCGTCATCGGTCTACACGGCCCTAACACCGCCGCTATGGTGCGAGAATTTCTTGGCGATGCGCCCAACCAGCAACATGCCACCCTTATCCACGGCGATTGCATTGCCGTTCAGCGCGATGGTGAGGGGACTCGATTTGAATTGTGGGCACCGCTTGCTCAAGCACAGGCATTTTGGGACCGCTATCGCGACCGTTGCGTCATAGCCGGCTCGCGTTATTGGCGCTGGTTGAGTATTCGCGCTGGCGAAGCCGAGGTCTGCGGCAGCACCGCAGAAATGTTCATCCCACAGATGCTGAACTATCACCTTAATGGTGCGGTGAATTTCAAAAAGGGCTGTTACACAGGGCAGGAAATCGTCGCGCGCGCGTACTACCGGGGTCAGGTCAAACGTCATCTGATCCGCGCAGCGCTGGAAGCCACCGCCCCCGTTCCCGGCACTTCGGTCGAGGATGAAAATCAGCGCAGCATCGGCAATGTGGTCGACAGCGTGCACATCGACAGCCGCCGTACCGAGCTGTTGGCCGTGAGCGGCGCCGACGAAAATGCGGATAAAACGCTCTCGATTAGCGGCACTGTCTTGCAGCCGCTGGCACTGCCGTATGCTATACCTTAAGCCACGTCGCGCAGCGACCCGGATCGCTGCTTTTCATCCGGCTTCTCGTCAATCAATGTGTTGGGATAATCATCAATGAGCGAAACCATCGAGCAGATCAGCCGCGAGCTGCTGCATGCCCTCGATACCGATCAATTAGTGCTCCCGACACTGCCGGAAGTCGCACTTAAGGTCAGGGAAGTATCGAGCGATCCGGACGTCGATGTCGCAACGCTGAGTAAAGTGATCGAGAACGATCCGGCCATTTCGGCGCGTATCGTCAAGGTTTCCAACAGCCCCTTACTGCGGGCGAGCCGACCGATCGAAGATTTGAAAATGGCTGTGAGCCGCCTGGGCATCAATTACACCAGTAACCTCGCGACCAGCCTCGCGATGCAACAAATGTTTCAAGCGACGTCGGATGT
>CAMLJR010000001.1 GCA_946480345.1 uncultured Spongiibacteraceae bacterium | reverse complement strand
CCGTATTCGAGATTGATGAAACTGGGCACGCGGTTCAGCGCCGCCTTGGCCGCGCTGTAGAGCACCCCCTCGCCGGCAGTCGGTGTCTCCACGGCCGCGCCACTGGTTACGAACACGATCCGGCCCCCGCCCTGGCGAACCATGTGCGAAATCGCCTGGCGGGTGATGTAGATCTGATTGATTACGCTGCCGGCGAAATTGTCCTCGGCCTGCTGCATCGTGAAATCGGCGATCCGCTCCATCATGCCCGGCCCTTGGTAGATGGCGTTGTTAACTAATACATCGAGCCGGCCGAAACGCGCGATCGTCGCATCGAGTGCGGCGTCGATCGAGGCGCGGTCGAGCAAGTCGAGCCTCACTCCGAGCGCCGTCCCTCCTGCCTCCTCAATTGCCGCAACCGTCTCCTCAATACTGCCGGGAACAGGCTCGCCCGAGCCAACTGTTCCCTGCCCCGCGCGTAGCGTGCGACCGGTGACAACGACCGCGAAGCCTTGCGCTGCCAGCGTGAGCGCAGTGACTTTGCCGATCCCTCGCGTAGCACCCGTAACAACCGCAACCTTTTTCATGGTTTCTCCTGCAAATTCGCTGTCTTCGCGTGAGTTTTAAGCCCGACTATTGTGGATAGTTCCAATGGATGCCCCTTGCGGAGCAAGACAATCGGCGCATTCGATTCGCACCAACCTTACATACTTATTCGCATGAATAAAAACCAATGTTCCGTCCAATAAAAAAGGCCACCGTGAAGGTGACCTTTTGTGTGGACTGGCGCGCCCGGCGGGATTCGAACCCACGACCCCTGCCTTCGGAGGGCAGTACTCTATCCATCTGAGCTACGGGCGCAACGCGGCCCGCATGATACCGGGCATGGGTTAATGCGTCCATCTTGCGCAGGTTCTGCCAAGCCTTTATCCCTACTCCGCGATTGGTTTTAACGAGTTCAACTGGCTATAATTCGCGCCAGTTTTATCCCCGCCCAGCCCCGTTCGGGCATTCGAGCAATGCATGAGGATCACGTTGTGACCAAATTGATGTCGAAAAAATCCGCGTTGTTGTTAGCCGTATTTGGCTTGGGCGCCGTGCTCAGCATTTCGACCCACGCGCTGAGCGATAAACAGAAGAAAGAAATAGAAGAGCGGATCAAACCGGTCGGCAGCGTTTGCCTCGAAGGCGATAGTAGCTGTGGCGGCGCAGTAGCTGCCGCGAGCGGCGGCAAAGCGAAATCCGGGGAAGAAGTTAACAATGCTACCTGCAACATGTGCCACGGCACCGGCGTCGCTGGCGCGCCAAAGGTAGGTGATAAAGCAGCATGGAAGGATCGCATTGCGCAGGGTATGGATACACTGCATACGCATGCAATCCAAGGCATTCGCGCAATGCCGCCGAAAGGCACGTGTGCCGCATGCTCGGACGATGAAATTAAAGCCGCTGTCGACTTCATGGTGGGGCGCAGCAAATAACGCCACCGTATTCACCGACAGTTCAATAAAAAAAGGCCGCTGAATGCGGCCTTTTTTTATGGGTGTCGACTTACTCGCCGGGCATATGTGGAGGACGCAAATGCACGGGCTGCGCACGCTTCGCGCGGTAGCGGATATTCAGCATTTCAACTCCGAGCGAGAACGCCATCGCGAAGTAAATGTAGCCTTTCGGAATATGCAGACCCAGACCTTCGCCAATCAACGCTATACCGACCACAATCAGGAAGCTCAGCGCGAGCATTTTTATCGTCGGATGGCGGTCGACAAAATCTGAAATGGTTTTGGCGGAAAACATCATGACGCCAACCGCAATCACGATAGCCAACACCATCACTTCAATCTGATCGGCCATGCCCACCGCCGTGATAACCGAATCGAGCGAAAACACGATATCGATGATCGCAATCTGCACCAGCGTTGCGGCAAAAGCCGCTTTAACCGTGGTGCTCTTGGCGGTATCGCCTTCACCTTCAAGGCTGTGGTGAATTTCGGCAGTACTTTTCCATAACAGGAACAAACCGCCGCCGAGCAAAATTAAATCGCGTCCCGAAATCTGATAATCGAGCACGCTGAACAATGGCTCCGTGAGCCCCATCACCCATGCCAGCGAGAGCAGTAACAGGATGCGCGTGAACATCGCGAGCCCCAGCCCCAGCATACGCGCTGACTGTTGCTGCGCCTTGGGCAGGCGTCCGACCAAAATTGAAATGAAGATGATGTTGTCGATGCCGAGGACGATTTCGAGCGCGCTCAACGTGGCAAGCGCGATCCACGCTTCGGGCAGAAAAATCCATTCGAACATGAGGTGTTTCTCCAACAAATTGATCAAGGGCCGCAGTATACGTAAACGATTGCGCAAACACCCGCGCGCTAATCGAGCAGATTTTTAAGACCTGCCAGTGTCGCGCGCGCCCGCGTTTTACTCGCAACCGGATCAGCGTCCTCGCGCCCCTCCCATTCGATGTCTTCGCTCGGCAGTTCATCGAGAAAACGGCTCGGCGTGCACGACAGAAAATCGCCGAACTGTTTGCGCTTCGCACAGAACGTCATGGTCAGTGTGCGCCGCGCCCGCGTGATGCCGACGTAACAAAGCCGGCGCTCTTCTTCGACGGTTTCCGCTTCGATGCTATTACGATGCGGCAACAATTCTTCTTCCATACCGATCATATAGACATGCGGAAATTCGAGACCTTTTGCCGCGTGCAATGTCATCAGCTGCACCTGATCGTCGCTTTCCTGCTCATCCTGTTGGCGCTCGAGTAAATCGCGCAGTACCAATTTTGCAATCGCCGCGTCGATGCCGTTATCGCCATCGGTATTTTCGTTTTCCTCGTCGGCACGTTCGAGCGATTTTTTTAAACTTTCGACCAATGTCATCACGTTGGCCATGCGTCGTTCTGCAACGGTTGGACTCGAACTGTTTTGCTGCAACCAATCTTCGTAATCGATATCGCGCAACATGCCGATGATCGCCTCGATCGCGTCGTCACCTTGCATACGCCGCCGCGTACCTTGCAGCCAGTCGGTGAATTCGCGCAAACGCCCCACGCCGGCTTCGCCCATGTGACTTTGCAAGCCAATTTCCTCGCACGCGGCATGCATGCTGATACCGCGCTCAGTTGAATAAGTGCCGAGCGTTTCCAGCGTCGATGCACCGATTTTGCGGCGCGGCACATTGACGATGCGCAAAAAGGCGTTGTCGTCGTCGGGGTTAATCAGCAGCCGCAGATACGCCATCACATCCTTAATTTCGTTGCGCGCGAAAAAAGATGTGCCGCCGCTGAGCTTGTACGGCACCTTAAAATTCTGCAGCTTCAATTCGAGCAGGCGCGCTTGATGATTGCCGCGATACAGAATCGCGTAATCGCCGTATTTGCCGCGATGGCGTAACTGATGATCGATGATTTCGCTGACCACACGCTCGCACTCAGCATCTTCGTTCGCGCAACGGATGATGCGAATCGGATCGCCGGGGCCGTATTCGGACCACAGCGCTTTTTCGAATACGTGCGCGTTATTCGCGATGACCTGGTTAGCCGCGCGCAAAATGCGGCCGGTCGAGCGGTAATTTTGTTCGAGCTTGACCACTTTCAGATGCGGATAATCGTGCTGCAACTGCACCAGATTTTCCGGGCGCGCGCCGCGCCATGCGTAAATCGATTGATCGTCGTCGCCCACCACGGTCAGTCCCTGACGATTGCCGACTAACAGTTTGACTAAGTGGTATTGCGCGCCATTGGTATCTTGATATTCATCGACCAATAAATAGCGAATGCGCGAGCGCCATTGTTCGAGCGTTTCGGGATCGTTCTGAAACAATTCGACCGGACGCAAAATCAAATCGTCGAAATCGACCGCGTTGTACGCTTTCAGCGAGCGCTGATAACGCAGGTATGCCTGCGCGCACAGCATGTCGGCGGGCCCGGTCGACGCGGTAATCGCCTGCTCGGGCGTGACCAGATCGTTTTTCCACTGCGAAATTTTTTGTTGAACGACGCCCGCTTGATCCGAATCGCCGCCATGGTCGGCAATCAGTAAATCGCGAATCAGCGCGAGGCCATCCTCGCCGTCGAAAATCGAAAAGCCGGATTTGAAACCGATCTTGCGGTGCTCGCGGCGCAGAATATTCAGCCCGAGATTGTGAAAAGTCGACACCGTGAGCCCGCTCGCGGCGGGCCCTTTTATCAATGTGCCGACGCGCTCGCGCATTTCGCGCGCGGCTTTATTGGTGAACGTCACTGCGGCGATATGGCGGGCGGAAATACCGCATTGCTCGATCAAGTACGCAATTTTGCGCGTGATAACGCTGGTTTTACCGCTGCCGGCGCCAGCGAGCACCAGCAATGGCCCATCGATGTAATGCACGGCCTCGCGTTGGCGGGAATTCAGAGTGGTCACAGCGGGAATCGACAACAAATGCGGGCCGGCATTTTAGCGCGAGGCTGCCGATTCGGTCGCCGGAAATCGCAATTTAGCCCGCCCCTACATTATTTTTTTGTAAACATCTAGAAAACAAGTCACGTTTTGTTTATAAACGCCTGAATTAAATTAAAAAATACAAATATGACTACCTGGGTGGATGTGCGTCGGTGGACTGATCGAGGTTCGCGGCGCGCAATGGTGCAACACAATATGTCCGATATGGCGATGCGCGTCCTGTTGGTTGACGAAGAGCAGGCTGAATACATGCTCATCGCCAACTATGCGACGGCAATTGGCCGCCATCGCTATCTGATCAGCTGGTGCGATCGGCCCGACCAAGCGCTGACCACCATGCTCTCCGGCGAATACGACGCCATTCTGCTCGATTGCGAACGCAACCCCGAACAGGCCCGTGGATTATTAAAAGCTGCCATCGCCAACGGCTGTTCTGCACCGATCCTGGTAATGACCGATTCGCTCCACGAAGAGCTCGATGGCCACGCCATTGCCGATGGCGCCGCCGACTATCTATTAAAGAGCCAGCTCGATGCATCTCAGCTCGAACGCCGGCTCCGCTATGCGCTCGAGCGCAAAAATGGCGAGCGCCAGCTGATTCGACGCTCGCAATACGATCCGCTAACCAGCCTGCCGAATCGATTGCTGTTTCGCGATCGTCTTGAGCAAGCCATCGCGCGTGCGCAGCGCGAGGACGGTATGGTCGCGCTGCTGCATATCGACCTCGATGGTTTTCGCCGCGTGAATGAATCGTTCGGACACAGCGTCGGCGATCAGCTGGTGCAGTCGATGGCGCAACGCTTGATGCAATGCGTGCGCAAAACCGACACGCTCGCGCGGATCGGCGGCGATGAATTCGGCATCGTGCTCGAGGATGTGCGCCAGCTCAGCGATGTGGTCGCCGTGTCGGAAAAAATCACCGACATTTTGTCGCAGCCCTACCAACTGGGCGATACGCCATTGGTGCTCGGCGCCAGCATCGGCATCGCGATAATGCCCGACGCTGGCCATACCTGCGAAGCGCTGTTACGCAATACCGAACTGGCGCGACAACAGGCCAAGCTGGTGCGTGGCTGCCACTACCATTTTTATACCGAGCAGATGAACCTCGATGCGCGCAACCAGATTCATCTGGAGGCCGAACTGCGCAGAGCGTTGCGCCGCAACGAATTCGAGTTGTTCTATCAGCCGCGAGTCGAGCTCGATAGCGGCCAAGTTATCGGCGTCGAAAGTCTGATTCGCTGGCGCCATCCCGAGCGCGGGTTGCTGGCTCCGAGCGATTTCATTCCGCTCGCCGAAGAAACCGGCCTGATCGTGCCCATCGGGTATTGGACGATCCAGCAGGCATGCCGCGATATGCGCAATATGCAGAAACATTGCGATCGTCCACTCGAACTCGCGATCAATCTGTCGCTGAAGCAATTGCAGGATGAAAAATTCGCCGCGACCGCCTCGCGCCTGCTGATGGATAGCGGCGTGAATCTCGAACGCATTGAATTCGAGCTGACCGAAACGGCGATCCTGATGAACGCCGAACAGACCTACCAGAGCATGTTGGCGCTGTCGCAACTCGGCGTCAGCTTTTCGCTCGATGATTTCGGCACCGGCTATTCCTCGTTCGCGCACATTCAACGGCTGCCGATTTCCGCGCTGAAAATCGATCGCAGCTTCATTCGCAATCTGCCCGGCGATGCCGATGACGCCATCATCGTCAAAGCCATCATCAATCTCGCGCACAGTTTGCAATTGCATGTGATCGCCGAGGGCGCGGAAACGATCGAACAGGTGCAGTTTCTGTGGGAAAACCATTGCGATCAGGTACAGGGCTACTACTTCGCGCCGGCGGTGTCTCCCGAGCAATTAGTGACGATGCTCAAAGAAAAACTGCTGGCCTCGCTGTAATTTTCTCGCACGCTCACGGGCGTCGCTGTCCTCTGCTAGGCTGATTTTCATTTCGATCATTCTTTCAGAGACATCGCATGCAAGACGTCAAAGACCTCGCGCTGATCATCGAAGCCAGAGTACCGTTGATTGCGCTGGAAACCTTCGATGAACCGGCTGCTCTGCAATTGCTGACGCGCGTGGCGATGCAGCGCAAGCTCGGATATTTCTGCTGGTCGATCACCGAAGGTTTGCATCGGCTTGGCTTCGGCAACGATGCAACGACAGGCGATCCCGAAACCCCTACCGATGTACTACGCGCGATCAAACGCCAAACTGCGCCAGCGTTATTTGCGCTCTGCGATTTTCATCCGTTCCTCAGCAATCATCCCGAGCATGTGCGTTTGTTAAAAGATATTGCGATCGCGCAGGAACGACTTGGCCACACGATCGTATTGATCAGTCACGAACTCGATCTGCCGCCGGAGCTGCGCCGCTACAGCGCGAAATTCCATTTGTCGCTGCCGAACGATACGCAACTGCTGTCGATTATTCGCGACGAAGCCAATCAGTGGGCGCGCGAAAATCCGCAGGTGGCATTGCAAACCGATCCGGCGGTGATCAAAAAAATCGTCCGCAATCTGCGCGGTTTAACCGAGGCCGACGCGCGTCGGCTCGCGCGCGGCGCAATCCGCGACGATGGCGCTATCACCGACGCGGATGTGCCGGAGATCAATCGCGCCAAATTCGAGTTGCTGGATATGAAGGGCGTTCTCAGCTTCGAATACGACACAACCAAATTCACTGCCGTCGGCGGCTTGAAACGATTAAAGGAATGGATCGGTGCGCGCGAACATGCAGCGCTGTCGCAGGCTTACGATCGCCCGAAAGGTGTGATGTTGCTGGGCGTACAAGGCAGCGGCAAAAGTCTCGCGGCAAAAGCGGTCGCCGGATTATGGGGATTGCCACTGCTGCGCCTCGACATGGCAGCGCTGTATAACAAGTACATCGGCGAAACCGAAAAAAATCTGCGCCGCGCATTGAATCAGGCCGAACTGATGTCGCCGTGCGTGTTATGGATGGATGAAATCGAAAAAGGGTTAGCTGGCGGCAACAACGACGAAGGCACTTCGCAACGCATTCTAGGCACGTTGCTGACGTGGTTGGCAGAGCATCGCAGCGGCGTTTTCTGCGTCGCCACCGCCAACGATATTCAGGGGCTACCGCCCGAGCTTCTGCGCAAGGGTCGCTTCGATGAATTATTTTTTGTCGACCTGCCCACTATCGAAATACGCAAAGAGATTTTTTCGATTCATTTACAGCGGCGCAATTTCGAACCGACTCGATTCAATGTCGCCGCTCTCGCAGCCGCTACGGATAAATTTTCGGGCGCCGAAATCGAGCAGGTAATCGTGACGGCGTTGTATACATGCTCCGCGCGACGCGAACCACTCGCTACCGAAAACATTCTGCATGCAATCGACAGCACTGTGCCGCTCGCAATTACGCTGGCGGAAAAAATCGAATGGCTGCGCAGCTGGGCAAAAGATCGCACCGTGTCCGCTGATTAAAAATCTGGCAATTTACATATCTTCAAATATCTAACACGCTGATTAAGCCGCGCGTTGCGTGCCTTGCTCGCTATCGCTCCAATCATCGAGTCGACGCTTGACGTAAGAGCCGGGTGCAGGCTCGATGATTGTCGACGGATCAATAGCGCGCGCATTTACCAGCTCGCCGGCAAAGCGCTCCTGCCACGTCAACCAATCCTGCCACCAACTGCCTTCTTTCTTGAATGCGCGATCGAGCCACTCCTCGGCGAGCGGCGGCGATTCCGGATTGATATAGAAATAATATTTGTTGGCGGCGGGCGGATTGATCACGCCGGCGATATGGCCGGAGCCCGCGAGCACGAACCGAGTTTCGCCGCTCTGCAACTGTGTGGCGGCATAGCATGAACGCCAGCGGGCAATGTGGTCCTTATCGGCGGCAAGCACATAGGTTGGCGTAGACACATTTTTCAAATCAATGGCGCGACCGCATAAATGCAACCCCTGCGATTGCACCAGGCGATTGCGCAAATGCAATTCGCTCATGATGAACCTATGCGTCGCCTCCGGCACATTCGTGTTGTCGCCATTCCAGTGCATCAGATCAAACGCGGCGGGGCGCTCACCTTTCAAATAATTAATAACGTAGTAGTTCCAAAACAGATCGTTTTCTTTCAGCAAATTAAAGCCGACCGATAATAACCGCCCGTCCAGGTAACCATTTCGACTCATGTGCTTTTCCACCGCTTCGACGGTGGCGGGATCGACCAAAATTCCAATATCGCCCGGATCGCGAAAATCGAAACTTGATGCCAGATAAGTTGCCGACGCGAAGCGTTTTTCACCCGCACTTTCGCCATAGGCGAGAGCGCACGAAAGTAAAATTCCACCCAGGCAATAGCCGATAGCCGCTATTTGCGATTCACCGGTTATTCGCTCAATCATATGACTTGCCGCAATCGGCCCACGCTGCATGTAATCTTCAAAATGCGTTGCACGATAAGTGCTGTCCGGATTCACCCATGAAATCATGAACACAGTGTGACCTTGGTCTACCAGCCATTTCACCATGCTGTTTTTTTCGGTGAGATCGAGAATGTAATATTTGTTGACCCAAGACGGCACGAACAGAATCGGCGTGCGCTTCACCTGCGCGGTGGTCGGCGCATACTGAATAAGCTGCATCAATTCATTTTCGGCGACAACCGCGCCCGGTGTCATCGCGATATTTTTTCCGACTTCAAAAGCATCCGGCTTGCTCATGCAGACATTGAGAATATCCGCACTTTTCTTTTTATCCTCGACCATCATATGCAAACCCTGCAGCAAGTTATCGCCCTTCGTTTCGAAGGTTTTACGCAGCACTTCAGGATTAGTCAAAGCAAAGTTGGTAGGCGCCAATGCATTTACGGCTTGTCGCGCAAAATACTGCAGCCGATCGCGACTGCGTTCGTCGACACCCTCAAGCGCACCAACGCAATCGAGAATGTTTTCGGAAGCGAGCAAATACGATTGTTTGATGTAATCGAAGACTGGGTTTTCTTCCCACGCCGAATCGATGAAGCGGCGATCACCAACACGCGGTCGCGTCAACGGCTCGACCTGCTCACCCACCAGTTTCAACATCAGGTTGTTGCAGAGTTTTAACTGGGTTTGCCAGTAATTAATTTGTTGTTCGACGATATTGACCGGCGACTGTGTCACGCCGCTATAAATATTTCGGCAACATTCGGTGGCCGTATCGACGATGGTTTGCTGCGTGCCGACACCGCCTTCCATGCGATCGAATAATTCTTCGGCGACTGCTTGCTGAAATTCGCAAACGTGATCAACTATTCGCGAATATTGCGATAACCAATCGAACACAACCACTCTCCCTAACGGTGAGATGCCTCGACTCAAGAATTATGCGCGGACCACAAACATCCCGCGCAGGCAGTTGTAAAAATCAAGCCGCTTTCGGCGATACTTTTTTCTTGGCTACGATTTCTTCTTTGGAAGAGAAAGTTTCGGTGAGTTTTGTCTTGATATCGGAGCCAACCATCAACCAAGCCTTACTGTCATCGAGCATTTTTTTCGCCATTTCGCCACTCAGCGAAATTGAATCCGCAGTAAATTTTCGGAGCGAATCGATGTCTTTAATTGAGGTCACTGCGCGCATCTGCTTGATGCTGACATCGCTAAAATAACTCGCGGAAGAAAGATTTAATTTCGAGGCTTGTTCGATTTTATCGATCGTGAATTTATTGAGGTCACCAACCGAAGCCATTACCACCCCGGCTTTGTCCTTCAGTATTCCGGCTTTATCTTTTAACGTTTCGATGACGGCCATTGAGTAGCTCCTCTTAGGCATCTCTGCTCTCATCGAGAGCGAAATTAGTTTATGCGAGCCGTGCTGGCTCGGCTGAGGTAACTTTGCAAAAGCTGTACCTGATTCAATTGATGAGGCAGAGCAGCTGCCAAAGCCGACATTTTTCTGCGGCAATACTGCATAAAATGCAGTGACATCGCAGTGACAACCGCATGAATTTTTTATGTGTATGTGGACGAAATAGCACCAGCACCGTGCACTGCTGGCTAATAGGCAACAGCTCAGTGCAGAAAATGACGCAGCAAATAATCGACGCGGGTTTTGGCCGAACGTATGATGCGGTTTTCATTTGATCCTGGAGAGCGACGATGGATTGCTTGTTTTGCAAAATCATTGCGAAGCAGATTCCCGCCAAAATCATTCACGAGGACGATCACGTAATTGCTTTTCGCGACGTGAATCCGCAAGCACCGACTCATGCGTTGATCATTCCGCGGCGTCATATTTCGACCCTAAATGATCTGCAAGGCAGCGATGCCGCGCTGGTGGGGCATATGCTGTTCACCGCTTCGCAACTGGCGATCAGCGAGAACATTGCCGATTCGGGCTACCGGCTAGTGATGAACTGCAACGAGGACGGCGGGCAGACGGTGTTCCATATTCATTTGCACCTTATCGGCGGGCGCGCGATGCGCTGGCCTCCTGGCTGATAACACGCGTCGTCATTCGATACCCATAAAAAAAGCCGGGCTAGGCCCGGCTTTTTTCTTGAACTTGACATCCACTGTCCCGCCCGAATCCGTGTGAGCGCTTCTGCTTCCGTGACAATACGTATTTTCCACATTGGGGAGAGCGGCACCAGCAGAGGAAGCCACCACGCGGCGTGCGAAATATCTCACACACCTGCTTTCTACCTCAGCGAATGGCGTCAGCGCGGGCGCGGCACTTTCAACACATCGCCAATGGTGCTGTATTCATCGCCGCCTAGGCGAGCCAGCGGATTCACCTTGGCGGCGTCGACCGTTAGCCGGCCCGCATCGACAGTCGCGACGGTATCGTCGATGAATATCGACTCCACCTGAGCCAGGATCATCGCCTGCGGCAGCGGGCCCAATTCGATCTGCTGATAAAACCGACACGCGAAAGCGATGCGGCAATCGCTCAGACGCGGCACCGGAAAATTTCCGAACGGAACAGTCTGCAGCCCGAGCTGCGTCAGCTCCGAATCGTTTTCTGCCAACTCACGCGAGCTGGCAGTAACCATTGGAGCCATTTCACGGTGTGCGATATGCACCACAAAATGCTTCCGCTCGACGATATTGCGGCGCGTGTCTTTGAGGCTGCCATCGACCTTCTTACCTATCGATAACATCACCAGCGGCGGATCGCTGCAAACCGCGTTGAAATACGAAAACGGCGCCAAGTTGAAGCCACGATCGCTGTTTTCCGATAACACCCAGGCGACAGGGCGCGGAATCAACGTCTGAATAAAAGTGAAATAGGTTTTGCTGGGAGACAGCTCGGACAGGTCGATATGCATGGTTACATCTTCGAAGGGATATGGATCAGGCGTCGAGATCGGGAATCATCATCGTGCGGACGCGCTGAATACTTTCCTTCAGGCGCAGCTTTTCCTTTTTTAATCGCCGCAGCTGCAATTGATCCTGATAAGGAAATAGCTCAAGACGTGCGATTTCATCGGAAAGGATGCGATGCTTTTCTTGCAAAAGAGCTAACTGCTCGCTGAGCGCTGCGTCTGGTTCAATCATCGATGCGGTTCTGGCAAAGGTGGCAAAAACGGTTTTCTAGTTTAATGGCAACGCCATAGACGACTCATACGGCGCTGATCTGGCTATCGACAAAGTGCTTAATCGTCTGCCGACCTACCAGATCGATATCAGTGAACTCCATACTGCAATGACATCCTTGCTGCTCGGTATCGGCGCTGATAATTCGGCCGAAAACATCGCTGGTGCGCTGACCGAGCAATTGCAGCGACAACGCCATTTTTATCTCACTGCTCGCTTCCAGCGGCACCGGACTGATCATGCGCAGGCCATGGTAGCCCATGTCGACAACCTGCCCGCAGTGCAGCGGCCCGAGCGCTTTGTTGCCGCGCACACGCTGGAAATAGCAGGGCATATGCACCGATACGCGCAGACTTTTCCGAATATCGCGGCGAGGCACGGTCAACGCGCGTGGACGCATCGTGCCGAGCATTTCATAAATTGTCACCGGCGTACGGCGGGCACGCGTACGTACACTATTCAGCTCGCCCACCAGCACGAAATCATGCACCAGCCGATATGTCGTTTCACTCAACAATACCTGGCCGCGCAAACTTTGGGCGGCAATGCGGGCGGCTATCCCCAACGCCGGGCCGAGCGCGGAATATTCTTTATGCAAAGTGGCGCCAACTGAACCGGTGATGACATCACCGCTATGTATTCCGATGCCCATATAGAGCGGCGGCAGCAACAGCACTTCATTCTGCTGATTGCATTTCGACATGGCCTGCTGCATCTCCGCCGCACAGGCCAACGCGTTGAGTGCATGATCGTTTTGATCGGCTGGCGCACCGAACACTACGGTGAGCGAATGTCCGTTGAGTTTATCGAGCGTGCCGCCGTGGCGCGTGACGATTTCCATCATCTGCGCCAGATATCGATTGAACAGATTGATGACTGCCGAAGGAGCGCTCTGCTCGACAACCGCATCGAACCCACGCAAATCCGTGACGAGCACGGTCACCGAGCGCCGCTCCGAAGGCATCGCGGGAAAACCAGAATCTTCCAGCAGACGCCCTACGCGTTTTCGCAATAACGCGTCGCCCTCGCGCGCCCTGACGTCGCCATGAATCGCATAGACTTCGGCAAGAATGCGCTCGAGAAGCTCGCTACTACTGGGGCGTCCGGAATTCACGGATAGTCCTTTATTCGAAGTTAAATTCGTTCAATGCAGACAGCAGTTTTTGAAGAGCCGGCCGCTGCCGCAAGGACACTGATCATCGCGCGCCGCCGGTTGCATATCGACGAATTGCTGTTCGACATCCCATTGCCAGCTGCCGTCACTCCACAGCAATCGCACCGAGCGATAGTCATCGAGCAATTGTTCGAAGCGCAATCGTTCGGTAAGGAGCACGTCGTCGCTATCCTCAACGATCCAATCGACAATATCACCCTCGACGAAAGCAATTGCCCAATCGAGCGTTGCTTCGACGCGCTCATAAAGCTGCTCGTCGCCCAAATCATCGAGCGCGACAATCCAGAGATTCTCAAGATATTGATGCCCGGACAGGAAACCATCGCACCAATCAGCCAGCGCTGTCGCCGACGCTACATTTAGCGCGCCGCCCGGGCAGTAGCGCTCCTGTTGAACTTCGCGACTGATCGAACTGAACAATTCGACGAGCAGCTTATAAAAAGCTCGCGCTTCAAGAGGATCATCGAACTGGGGATCATCGCTTAGCCAGATCAATTCGAACCACTCGGAGGGTTTGATCGGCTCGGGAGAACACGCCATCGCGTAGAGGAGGCCGTGAATCTGGTGATAATTTAAAACGGCGTCGCGCATATTCAGGCCATTGAGGTACCCGAGTAGCGCTTCTTCACTTTGCTTTGCAAAATTCAGCATACCGATCGCTAAAGCGTGTTTGGAATTCGTCCGCATGGTAACGCGGCAATCCGGCAAATACTACGAACCTGCTGTTCGCCATCTACATCTACACTTCAACCGCAACCGGTTAACAGAGTCTGCTGTCATGGAACCTACGCTTGAGAGCCCCTGCGTACGCAATTGCTGCCTGAACAACGACGACGTCTGCCTGGGATGCGGTCGCACGCTCGCCGAAATCACGCGCTGGCGAAGTGTTTCCGATACGGAGCGACGCGAGATGTGGAAAAGAGCAGCCGAACGTCGGGCCCAAATGCATTCGACGGATTTTTGGCATTTCATGGATAAAGGGAAATAAATTTCCTCGAAACGTCAAAAATGTGAACAGGTTCCGGCTCTCGAGGTTGTTCGTTCCGGAACATAGCGTTACTTTAGCTCCAACGCAGCAGCTACTTCGCGTCGGAAATTTCAATGTAGCTGCAACATTCGACGTTAATTGCAACCTAACTAGTTGTAACTAAGTAATAGCGCAACCCAAGTCGCGAAGCGACATCCAACGGCAAGAGGGAAACGAACCGTTAGACACGCCGATACCGGCTCCCAATCCAGACCCCACCGATTCTCGGGCAACCCCCCGTCCATCACCCACCCTGTGCGGACGGGGGGTCTTTTTGTCCTCCCCACCTTGAAAACACCAACCCGCAAACAGCGAACTTATTGAGTTAGCTTGATTGCATCCGCTTTTCTGACCGTTAACGGAACTGAAAACAGCCCACTCGGCTCCAGCGTGGCATTTAATTCATACGCAATCCGATCCTTTGGTTTATTCAGCAAATCCCGAATAAATCCAAAACCGCTCATAAGACTGATCGTCGCAGGCACCGTGTATTTCGCGCTTCCGCCGGCTGGAACTTCGAGCGGCTCGCGGCTCGTGCCATTGATCAGATCGCGACCCTCCAGCCGTACGCGATAGCTGAGAGCGTTGAATTTGAGGTCCGATGCGTTGGGGTTGGTCAGCATCAGATCGACCAGAACCGTCTGATACATCCCCTCACTGGGACCGAGGCGCAAACCGACCAGCGCTATGTCCGGCGCGATGAAATCGTTGCGAAACAGACTGCACGAGGTTGTCAGCAGCGCAATGAGGACGACCGTCAGACGTTTCATGGCACCGGCACCAGTTCGATTTCGATACGGCGGTTCATTGCCCTTCCTGAATCAGTGCGGTTATCCGCGATTGGTAGCCGAGGCCCGAAACCGACGGTACGAATACGCGCTGGAGCCACCTGTCGCGCAGCCAAGAACGCTCCGACATTTTGCGCACGTCGGTGCGAGAGCTGCTGATTGTGTTCGTAGCTGCCCGTGCTATCGGTAAAGCCTTTGATTTCGATAGTCGTTTTTACGAATTCCTTAAGCACGGGCGCAATGTTATTCAGCATGGTCGCGGCGCGGGGCGACAGCTGATCGCCATTGACGGTGAATGCGGCGTTGGCAGGGATGACGATTTTTATCGCATCGCCACTGCGCTGCAGCCGAACGCCGCTACCGTCGAGCCTCATGCGTAAAAACTGCTCCTGCATGTCCTGGTAATGGCTGATGCCGCCCGTTGTGGGAACCACGATCGGAATATCCTGCGGAGGGCGCTTCTCCACTGGCGCCGGCGGAGTCGATGGCACCACTGGCGGCGGGGCTGATCGCTCGGGCGGGGGCGCAGGCGGTTTGGGTTGCGGTGCCGGAGGCGTGACTTGGCAGGCACTGATCGCCAAGCCGAGCAATACAACAGCAAACCGTGGCGTCGTTTTGATCATCGTTCGCACTCGTGGTCTCACAGTGACAGGAAGATAGGGGCGATATTCCCCTACCCTCCGACGTTATAGCAAGCCTGGGGCTATTCAGTACGAGTTCAGCTCGCATTCGCTATGTTCCCAGCGACAACAACCATCACCTAACAAGTGGGACACCATGAAACGCTTGCTCTGCTATTGCGTAACCGGAATGTTAGTCGTCGCCAGCTCGGTGGCATCGGCGCGCCGGAGCTACGACGAGGAATTCGACTATGCCCGTGTCACTCGCGTGGAGCCGATCTACGAATCCGTGAGTTATGACGCCCCGCGCGAAGAATGCTGGGATGAGCAGGTGCCGGTGCGCAGCAGCGGTCCGCGCAGCTATACCGCGCCGATTCTCGGGGCGATCCTCGGCGGCGCCATCGGCAATGCTCTTGGCCACCACGACGTGAATAAAAAAGTGGGGACGGTTGCAGGCGCTGCACTTGGCGCTTCGGTTGGACGCGATATCAGTTATCGAAACAGCGGCGAGGAGCGAGTGAGTTATCAGGATCGGCGCGTCTGCGAGACGGTAGCCGAGCGCGCGTACCGCGACGAAGTGGTTGCGTATCGGGTGTTTTATCGCTACAACGGGCGCAATTTCGTAACTCGCATGCCCTACGACCCGGGATCGCGTTTACGCGTGAATGTCGATGTTCAACCCGACGAATAATTACGTAATGAAACCCTTGCGCCTGCTTTGTATCGTCGCCTTGATGGCAACCGTTTCTGTGTCCGCGATAGCAGATCCGCGCGGCCGCGATTCCGGCCGGGACAATCGACGCCAGGAACAGCGCGACGACCGCGGCCGCGAAGCTTTTCGCAATTATCGCCCCGATAACGGCAGCGGCTACACGCGGCGCCCGATTCGCGATGTGATCGGCGAAGTCGAACACAACTACCGCGGCCGTGTGGTGGACATTCAACCACCGCGCTCCAGCGCGGACGAAGATATGTACCGCGTGCGCGTATTGCAGGAAGGCGGTCGCGTGAAAACCTTGCATGTGCCGGCCGAGCGCCGGCGCGAACGGTAGTCAAATCGATGCGCTTACTGTTAGTTGAAGACGAAGCCCCGCTCCGCGAACAACTCACCCAGCAACTGCAACGTCAGGGCTACGCGGTCGATAGTGCCGCCGATGGCCGCGAGGCGCTGTACCTGATCGGTGAATTCGATTACGACCTCGCCGTGATCGACTTGGGCCTGCCGCTGGTGGACGGGCTGACGGTAATTCGCACCGCCCGCGAGCGGCAGAAACGCTTTCCGATTCTGGTGCTCACCGCGCGCGGTCGCTGGCAGGACAAGGTCGAAGGGCTCGAAGCCGGCGGCGACGATTACGTCGCGAAGCCGTTCCAGTTGGAGGAAGTGGTAGCGCGCCTTAACGCACTGTTACGCCGCAGCGGCGGCTTTGCGACGCCGCTGCTGAAATTCGGCGCGGTCGAAGTCGATACTGGCCGCCAGCAAGTGACCGTAGGTGGCTCCGTGGTCGAGCTGACCGCGTTCGAATACAAGGCCCTTCTATATTTAGTGCATCGCCACGGGCAGGTCGTGTCGAAAACGGAATTGACCGAGCATCTGTACGATCAGGATTTCGATCGCGACAGCAACGTCATCGAAGTGTTCATTGGTCGGTTGCGCAAAAAGCTCGATCCCGAACACGCTCTAAACCCGATCAGCACCGTGCGTGGTCGTGGCTATCGCTTCGAGCTGCCGAGCAGCACGGATGCCTAGCGGGCGCCTCGATCATTTTATCGAGTCGATCGCGAAGCCATCGCTGACCCGACTGCGCCAGCGCTTACAACAACTCCCTGCCCCCAATTCGATTGCGCGCCGGCTGCTCATCGCCAGCTTGGTCGTGCTGCCGTTGTATTTGGCAAGCATCGGTTGGTTTCTCGCGCAATCGTTCGAAGCCAGTCAGCTCGCCGCCGCGCACGAGCGCCTGCGGGTGCAGTTTTACGCTTTGGTGGGCGCGGTGGAGTTCGAGCAGGGCATTCTCAAAGTTTCGGCACACACCGGTGATCCACGATTGCGCCAATTGAATTCGGGTTTATACGCGGCGATTCAACTGCCGCAAGGCCAGGTTTTGTGGGAATCGTTATCCGCCGAGGGCGTCGATCTGACACCGCAGCTGCTCGCCAGCGACGACCCGCCGCTCGCCGGCAGCGATCGCTTCGAGGTAATCGATAATCCCGACGCCTATCTGCGCTTTCAATATCAGACGGTTTGGGAATCGGATCGCGGCGAAGATGTGCCGCTGGTGTTCACCGTGCTGGAAGAACAGAGCGCGCTGCGCACCGAACTGCGCGCCTTTTTGCGTCAGCTATGGCTCGGACTCGGCAGTGCTGCGTTATTGCTGACCGTGGCACAGGCGATGATTCTGCGCTGGGGTCTGGCGCCGTTACGCAAGCTGACGCATGACGTTAGCGATCTCGAACAGGGCCGCCGCGCCGCCCTGCCCGATCATTACCCGAGCGAATTGCAGCCGCTGGCAACGAATCTGAATCAATTGCTCGATCGCGAACAATTGCAGCGCGAGCGCTATCGCAACACGCTCGGCGATCTCGCACACAGCCTGAAAACGCCGCTCGCGATATTGCGCCAGGAAGTCATCGCGGAAAATCCCGATCGCACATTGTTCGAGGAACAAATCGCGCGCATGGATCAACTGATCGGCTATCAACTGCAACGCGCGGTTGCCAGCGGCCCACATCGATTGCAACAAAAAACACTGCTGCGTCCGTTAGTCGATAAACTGACCAGCACGTTCGGGAAAGTGTATTTCGAGAAGCACCCGCGATTTCGCGTTGAAGTGCCGCACGATTGCGAATGCCGCGCTGACGATGCCGATCTGCTCGAGTTACTCGGCAACTTGCTCGATAACGCCTGCAAAGCCTGTCGCAGCACGATCGCGATCAGTGCGACCGGTAACGATCATTGGCTATTGATCGTTATCGAAGATGATGGCCCGGGCATTCCAGAAAACAAACGCGCCGATATTCTGCAGCGCGGACAACGTGCGGACAGTTATCAGCCCGGCCAGGGTATCGGACTGGCGGTCGTGATGGATATTCTCGACAGCTACGCGGCGGAATTGGATATCGGTACCAGCAGCGAGCTGGGCGGTGCGCGTTTCAGCATTCGCTGGCCCGCTGCCTGAAACGCCCTGAAAAGTTTACTCGCTGGATTTACGAATGATGCAGTGGCGCGCGAAATCGGCGGCTTCATTCATCGTCCAGTCGCCTTTTGCTTTCGCTTCCATCGCATCGCACCACGCGTCGCTACCGACTTTCGGTTGGCAGGCGGCGACAGCAACAAAAGCAGTAATGGTTATCGCGAACGCGATAGATTTGCGCATGATGACCTCTCAAAAACAGGAAGAGTCGCGAGGGTAGCGGATTTAACGAAGAACAACCACAGCAGCGCATGGTCGAAACCGTGTATCCATCGTCGGATCACCACTCAAAAACAAACGAGGTATTTATCGTGCAAGTTCGCATTCTTTTTTGTTGTCTTATCGCCGCGCTCTCAATGGGCGCCCACGCCGAATTAAAAGGCAGCTATCGAATCGACAAAAATAAAACGCTCGACCTGTACTATCTCAACGATCAGAACATGCGTGTCAACGTTGCCGGTCAAAATCAGTTGGTGCTGAAAAATTCGCAATCATGGTTGTTGCAACGACAGGGCGACCAATGGCTCGGTGTCGATGCCGATCAGGCCGCCGCTGTGCTGAAAAGCACGCGCTCAGCCGAACTACAAAAAGATATCGGCCCGATCGAATTGCGCGACACCGGCCGCAGCGAAACGGTCGCCGGATATAAAGGCAAGGTATTCGAATTAATCGCCGGCGATCAGCGTTACGAAATCGTACTCACCGACAATCCCGATGTGCTCGCACTGACCAACGGTTGGCGCAAGCTGGCGCTTAAACTGTCGCAAAGCCTTGGCGCGGAACAAACCGCGAAATTGCAAACGGCATTGAGTAAAATTCCGGAACGCGGCATGGGCGGTCTGTTACGCCAGGATCAACAACTGGTACTGACTGCCATCGACAAAAACGTGAAGCCCGCCGATGTCGATATGCCGCCGAATACTCAACTGCTGCCGAAGTTTCAAATCCCGGGCTTGAATTAACCGCAACGCAGCGCCGACGCACCGATCAACCAATAAAAATTAATTCAGGAGTTTCGCTTGTTATTACTGGGAGTGTTATTACTGCCCTTCGTCGGTGCTGCGCTCTCCGCATTTTTTGGCTCCGACCGCGATCGGCGCGTATTGCTGACCGCGAGCGTGCCGTTGTTGGCAATCGCACTATTAATGCGCGAGCGCATCAATGTGTTCGTCGGCAATGTCAGCTACGAAAGTTATCGATGGTTGCCGCAAGCTAATCTGGAATTCAGTTTGCGGCTCGACGGCCTGTCTTTTTTATTCGCACTATTAATTCTCGCGATCGGCCTGCTGGTGATCGTGTATGCGCGCTACTACCTTTCCGAAAGAGACTCGCTACGAAAACTATACGCGCAATTATTGTTGTTCATGGGCTCAATGCTCGGCATTGTTTTGTCGAACAACATTCTGGTCATGCTGGTGTTTTGGGAGCTGACCAGCATCACTTCATTTTTATTGGTCGGCTATTGGCAACACCGCACCGATGCACGCCACGGCGCACGCATGGCGTTGATCACGACCGCCGCCGGTGGGCTCGCGCTGTTAGCGGGTTTGTTATTGCTGGGAGAGGCTGCGCAAAGTTACGAACTCGATGCGATCCTGCTCAGCGGCAACTCAGTACGCAACAGTCCGCATTATTCGCTGATGCTGTCATTGATCCTGCTCGGCGCATTTACCAAGTCGGCGCAATTTCCGTTGCACTTCTGGCTGCCGAACGCGATGGCCGCACCGACGCCGGTATCGGCTTATTTGCATTCGGCGACGATGGTGAAGGCAGGTATTTTTCTGCTCGCGCGTTTACACCCTGCGCTGTCGGGCACCGACTTCTGGTTTAACGCAGTCACCGGCATCGGCATGCTGACATTGCTGTATGGCGCAGTCGTGGCATTGATGCAATACGACCTGAAAGGTCTACTCGCGTTTTCGACGATCAGCCACCTCGGCTTGATCACATTGCTACTCGGCCTCGGCACACCGTTCGCTACCATCGCGGCGTTATTTCATATCGTCAATCATGCGATTTTCAAAGCGTCGCTGTTCATGGCTGCGGGCATCATCGAACACGAAACCGGTACGCGCGATATGCGACGGCTGCGCGGCCTGTGGCGTCACATGCCGCACACCGGCGCCTTGGCGATGGTTGCAGCTGCATCAATGGCCGGCGTGCCGCTATTGAATGGGTTTATCAGCAAGGAAATGTTCTTCACACAGGCCGTGGAAATCCAGCCGTACGGCGGTTTAGCCACAATCATTCCCATCGTCGCCATTATCGCCGGCGTTTTTTCGGTCGCGTATTCGTTGCGTTTTATTCTCAATGTTTTCTTTCATGGCGAAGCCGAAGATCTGCCGAAATTTCCTCCGCACGAACCGCCGCGCTATATGAAATTGCCGGTAGAGATTCTTGTGCTGTTGTGCCTGATCGTCGGCATATTTCCTTCGTACACGGTCGCACCGTTTTTGAACGCAGCGAGCGTGTCGGTGCTCGGCGAAGTACCGCTATACAGTTTGGCCTTGTGGCACGGCTTTAATCTGCCGCTGCTCATGAGCATCGTTGCGCTGTTCGGCGGCGTGCTTTTATACCGCGGCCGTGGGCCATTATTTAACTGGTATGAGCGGCATCGCCCAGCCAGCAGCATGCGTGTGTTCGAAATCGTCATGATTGATTTATTCAAAGCGGCGCGTACAACGATTGCGTTAATCGATAACCGCTCGCTGACGCGTCCGATCGCTGTGGTGTTGATCGCCGCCGCTGCGATACAGGTTTTTGTTTTAATTCAGCTGCCGCAAATCGCCGGAGCAATCGCCGTCAGTGATGTCGACATCCTCGCAGTGGTTGGTACCGCAATGCTCTTCGTCGCTACGGGCATCACGATCGCGTGGTACCGCTTCCGGTTGCGCAGCTTGTTGCCGCTCGGCGTGGTGGGTTTATTAATTGCATTATTGTTCGCGCGTTTTTCTGCGCCGGATCTCGCGTTAACGCAAATCGCGGTCGAGTTCGTCACGATCCTGCTCATGTTATTTGCGCTGCGTTATCTGCCTGCGACGATCCCGGCGGAAAAAATTCGAGTGCGCGATATCGCGATTCCGCTGGCTCTCGGTACCGCTACGGCTGCTATCGCGTTCGCGATCATGACCCGCCCCTATCGATCGATCGCACAATACTTTAACGAGCACGCACTCAGCGAAGGCGGCGGCCACAATATCGTCAACGTGATACTGGTCGATTTTCGCGGCTTCGATACGCTCGGCGAAATTTCCGTATTACTCATCGCGAGTGTCGGCATCGGCGCGATGCTGCACGGCCTCGATTTGAAATCATCGACGACTCCGCGCGCACCTCAACCGCCATCGTTATTACTGACCACACTCGCGGCGGTGCTGCTGCCGTTCGCATTATTAATCGCTGTGCATTTATTCGTGCGCGGCCACAATTTACCCGGTGGTGGTTTCGTCGCCGGACTGACCGCCGCTGTGGCAGTGCTCCTGCAATATGTCGCCCACGATGGCGAATGGGCAACGCAGCGCCTTCGCATATCCTGGCAGCGCATCTCCTGCATTGGCGTGCTGATCGCGATCGCCACCGGTGTTGGTAGTTGGGTATTGGGTTATCCGTTTTTAACGTCGAGTTTTGGCCATTGGCAATTGCCGATCGTCGGCGACATCGAACTCGCCACCGCGATGCTGTTCGACCTCGGCGTTTTTCTCACCGTGCTGGGCGCAGTGCTGCGTATGCTGCTGCAAAGCAGCGGACGCTCGATGCATTGAGATGTCGATAACGATTTCCGTTTTTGAGGAGTATGCGTGGAAATATTAATCTCCCTGATCATCGGCGTGCTGGTTGCCGGCGGCGCATTTTTATTGCTGCGCACGAATCTGGTTTCGGTGGTACTCGGGCTGACGCTGCTGAGTTATGCGGTCAATGTTTTTTTATTCGCCATGGGGCGATTGCAAGGTAACGCCGCACCGATTCTAGAAGCGGGCAATATAAGCACAACCGATCCATTGCCTCAGGCGTTGGTGTTGACCGCGATCGTGATCGGTTTTGCGATGACGGCGTTCACGCTGGCACTGGCATTGCGCGCGCATCGCGATGAAAACCCGACGGAACGCGAACAATGAGCTTTGTAGCAAGCGCGATTACTCATGCGCCGGTGGCGCCGATTTTATTGCCCTTGCTTGCCGGCTGCGTGTTGTTAATGGTCAGCGACCATGTACGCACGCAGCGCACGATTTCTTTATTTTCGTGTTTACTGCAATTGATGTTGGTCGTATTACTGCTCGCTAACGTTGGCGAAAGCGCGCAAATTTATCGGCTCGGTAATTGGGCGCCGCCGTTTGGCATCGCTTTGGTGCTGGATCGGCTCGCAGTAGTGATGTTATTCACTGCAGCGATGCTGGCGATGCCGGTACTTATCTACGCCTGCAATGGCGATGACGAAGAAGGCCGCTATTTTCATCCGCTGTTTCAATTTCAATTGGTGGGCATTTACGGTGCGTTTCTCACCGGCGATCTATTCAATCTCTTTGTGTTTTTCGAGATTTTATTGATCGCTTCATATGGCCTGTTGCTGCATGGCAGCAATGCAACGATTAACCCGCATACGCCAAGCAAACATCACGTAACCGACAGCCGCGTCACCGTTGGCATTCAATATGTCGTGTTGAACCTGATCGGTTCGGCATTATTTTTATTAGCGGCGGGAATCTTTTACGGTGTGGCCGGCACGCTTAATTTTGCCGATATCGGGCGTTTTGTCGTGACCCTCGATATTAATGATGTAAATGCAGCCACGCCGCTGCTGGTCGGCGCGACATTGCTGCTCGCGCTGGTGTTCGGATTGAAAGCGGCCATTGTGCCGTTGCATTTTTGGTTGCCGCGCAGTTACAGCGCCGCGAATGCCAGCGTGGCGGCGCTGTTCGCGATCATGAGCAAGATTGGCATTTATGCATTATTGCGATTGCAGACCACGGTACTGGCAAGCGACAGCGTCCTGCACGATTTATTGAATCCGTGGCTGTTAGGTTTCGGCGTGCTTACGCTGGCGATTGGTGCAATTGGCGCTATTGCCGCGACCGCACTGGCGGAGATTGTCGCGTATCTGATGATTATTTCGATCGGCACGCTTACCGTCGCACTCGGCTCCGGCTCTGTAGCCAGTATCACTGCGCTGCTCTTTTATCTCGTGCATAGCACCTGGATCGGTGCCGCGATGTTTTTGCTCGCCGCACAAATTAATCAGCACGTACTTAGCGGTGGCGCGCCGCAGCATAAACGCTTGTTCGCCAATTTATTTTTGATCGGCGCCATCGCTGTCATTGGTATGCCGCCGCTATCGGGTTTCATCGGCAAACTGCTGATACTGCAAAGCACGCCGATGGACGCACGCGTAGCGGTGTGGCCGGCGTTGCTCCTCGGCAGTCTGGCTGCATTGATTGCACTGACTCGTTTTGGCATCTCGGTATTCTGGAAAAACGAACCGATCAGCGCCGGCACGACACAACCCTTGCACGTCACGCTGTATGCGATCGGCGCGTTGCTGGTCCTGGGTATCGCAATGAGTATTGGCGCAGCGCCCGTTGTCGCTGTGCTCGATGCGACAGCTCAACAGCTCGCCGAAGCTCACCGATACGTAGGCAGCGTTTTACCGACTGGGGCGTTGCACTGATGGCGCGCTGGCTACCGCGTCCCGGTTTGAGCGCATTACTGCTCGGCACCTGGCTGTTGCTACAAAACTCGCTGGCTCTAACGCAATTACTCAGCGGCGCGTTATTGGCCTTGCTGTTGCCAATTACATTGCATTCGTTGTTGGGCTCGCGACGGCGAATTTATCGTCCACTCCTGCTGCTGCGTTTCGTCGCGCTGGTTATGCTCGATATTCTCACCGCGAATTTCGAATTCGCATGGCGTGTGCTTCGCCCTAATCGCCTGCTGAAATCTGCCTACGTAGAAATTCCTCTGACGCTGCGCGATGAATTCGCCATCGCAGTGCTCGCCAGCACGATCACATTGACACCCGGCACGGCATCGACGCGTATCAGCGATGATCGCCGCACGTTGAAAATTCATGCACTGCACGTGGAGGACGAAGCCGCGCTCATCGCACAAATAAAACAGCGCTACGAAAATCCGCTGCGGGAGATATTCGAATGCTGAATACCGTTTTTGCGATTTCTGCCGGCATGCTCGGAATAGCCTTGTTGCTGACCCTGTTTCGATTGCTGCGCGGCCCGCTGCTCGCCGATCGCATCCTCGCGCTCGATACGCTTTACATCCATGCGATCGGCTTATTGTTATTACTCGACATATGGTTGGGACGATCGCTCTACATCGAAGCGGCGCTACTGATCGCTGCATTCGGCTTTGTCAGCACCGTCGCATTGGCCAAATTTTTCACCCGCGGAAAGGTGATCGAATGAGCGACGTGTTGAACGCCATTATCGGCGGGCTGCTGTTGATCGGCAGTTCATTCATGCTCCTGGGCGCGTACGGGCTCGTCAAACTTCCCGATTTTTTCACTCGCCTGCATGCGCCAACATCGGCCAGCACGCTGGGCATTGGCAGTCTTACGCTCGCGACAGTGCTGCACCACCTCGCCAACAATGAACCGGCGCTGACGCCGTTATTGTTGTTGCTGTTCATTTTTATCTCGGCGCCGGTCACCGCCTACATGCTGGCGCGCTGCGCGCGCGAAGAACAACGCGCGGAGAAATAACCGAGCTGCACGCTCGGTGAAAACGTCGCTGGTTATCGTACTAGCGCAATCAAACTTCTCCGCTATATTTGGGAAGGATTGCCTGCACGGACCACAGCCCCTTTCTAAGCAATTACCGACCGCCCGGAGCCTTATCGCATGAATGTTTTGTTGGGGCTCGCCATTGTATTGGCGAGTTGTATCGTCGGCTTCCTGGCGGCCGGCGGCAATCTGATGGCGCTTTTCCAACCCTTCGAATTGTTGATCATCGGCGGCTCGGCGATAGGCGCGATGGTGGTTGCCAACCCGCTCAGCGTAACGATCGCATCGTTCAAGGGCATGGGCGGGCTGATCAAGCCGTCGCCGTACAACAAAACGCTTTACCTCGAATTGCTCGCCCTCCTGTACGACTTGTTTAACAAGATGCGCCGCGAAGGCATGCTCGCCGTCGAGGCCGACATAGACGACCCGGCGTCCAGCCCGCTGTTCACCAAGTACCCCACGGTTGAAAAAATTCACGGCTCGATCGAGTTCATCGTCGACTACCTGCGGGTGATGATGATCGGCAGCATTGCCGGTCATGAACTCGAAGCCCTGATCGACGCGGAGCTGGAAACCCACCACGCCGAGGCGCATCTGGCGCCGGCGGCGGTGAACAAGGTCGCGGAAGGTTTGCCGGGGTTCGGTATCGTCGCGGCGGTGATGGGGATCGTGATCACGATGGGACACATCGGCGGCCCGCCCGAGGAGCTCGGTCATCACGTCGGTGCGGCGCTGGTCGGTACCTTCCTCGGCATCCTGTTGTCGTACGGTATTTTTGCTCCTCTGGGTGGCCTGCTTGAACACAAAGTGCGCGAGGAATCGAAATTTTTCGAGTGCATCAAGGTGTCGTTGATTGCGACGCTGAATGGCGCGGCGCCGCAGATCGCCGTCGAATTTGGCCGCAAAGTGCTGTTCCATGACGCGCGCCCTACGTACGCCGAAGTCGACGAACGTGTGCGGCAGAAATAATTCGAGTACCCCGCGATGAGCACTTCTCTTCAGCCGATCATCATCAAGAAGAAGAAAGTCGCTGGGCACGGCCACCACGGCGGTGCCTGGAAGGTCGCGTTCGCCGATTTTACGACCGCGATGATGGCGTTCTTCCTGCTGTTATGGCTGCTTTCAGCGACTAGCGATCCGGAGAAAAAAGCCATTGCCGGCTACTTCAACGACCCCACCGCCGGTCTCGGCCTGGTCGGTCCCGGCGGAGCCAATACGGGCGTGATCCAGTTCGACAATCCCCAGTCGTCGCCGGACCCCATGTCACCGCCGACCGTGCGACCGACCGAGCCCGGCGGCGAGAATTCGATCAATAACGGAGAAGGCATTGCCAGCCCGTCGGTGGTGCAATTGACCGACAAGCAGTTGCGCGAACAATACGAGCAGGAAGAAAAAGAAAACCTCGAGCGCCTCAAGGAGCAGCTCGAAGCCGAACTCAGCAAAGCCGACTCGGCGCTGCGCGAATTGCGCGATCAAATCATCATCGACTACACCGGCCTCGGTCTGCGCGTGCAGATCGTCGATAAAGAACAGCGCCCGATGTTCGACAGCGGCAGCGCGCGCCTCAAAGGGTATTCGCTCGATGTGCTGGAAGCGCTCGCGCCATTGCTGAACAGCGTACCGAACCGAATTTCCGTGACCGGCCATACCGATGCCATCGCCTACGGCGCGGCTTCGACCTATTCGAACTGGGAGTTGTCCGCCGATCGCGCCAATGCGGCGCGGCGCGCGATGATGGATGGCGGTTATCCGGAAGATAAATTCGTCACCGTGCAAGGCATGGGCGCGGCGGCGCCGTTTAAACCGGAAACACCGACCGATCCGATCAACCGCCGCATTGCGATTCTGGTACTAAAGAAAAATGTCGAGGAAGCGTTGCTGGGCCGTCAGGGTCTCGACAGCGAAAACGTCATCAACAGCGGTGGGGATTTGTTGCAGCCTGAAACGCAAAGCGATACGCCTGCGCCGCTGCCGCAATAACAATGCTGCTGCAATAACAATAATAAGAAGAACAATCTCAGGCAGCAGGACTCTGCCTGAACATGAAATAAACCGCACCGACCAGGCACAGCCCGGCCCAAACAAAATCCCATCGGAACGATTGCTTCATGTAAAAGATCGCGAATGGCACGAACACCGCCAGCGTGATGACTTCCTGCAAAATTTTTAACTGCGCCAGATTCAACATGGAATAGCCGATACGATTTGCCGGCACCTGCAATAAATATTCGAATAGCGCGATGCCCCAGCTCACAAACGCGGCGATCCACCACGGCTTGTCCTGCAGATTGCGCAGATGCGCGTACCACGCGAACGTCATGAAAATATTCGACGCCACGAGGAGCAGGGTCGTTTGCAGCATGACCGGCATCATTTCACCTCGATCGATTGCAAATTAATGATTGGCGCGGCACGCACGCAGGATTTCGTACGCCTCGCGAATTTCAAGAAACCGGATGCTGTCACCGCCGCGGTCGGGATGCGCTTGCGCGGCGAGGCGGCGATACCGCTGTTTGATCGCCGGCCAATCCGCTTCGACAGGTAGTTCCAACAGCTGCAACGCACGCTGTTGCTGATCCTGCGCAGAGTAACGTTGCCAAAATCCGGCCAATAATTCGGCGACCGCATCGCTGTCGGCATCGGTGAAATTGCGCCAGTCGAGATAGTAATCGCGCAACACGTGTTCGCTGCCTTCCGCGAGATCCGTCGCTTCGGCAGCGCTTGGCGATGCGCCGCCGAGCACAATCCGCAGCGGCGAAATGTGCAACCAGAATCGCTCGTCTTCCCAAAGCATCGCCTGCAACCGATACAGTGCATTCATCAGCAGAAAATGTTTTTGGAATAGCGCGAGCTGGTGTTCGTCGCTGACGTTTGCGAAGGCATCGCTGCCTGCTTCAACACGCTTTAATAGTTCGTATTCGCTGCACCCTTCCGGCGCTTCGCGCAGGAAATGCAACACCAGCGGCAATAACGGATTTTGCGTCGAATTCATGCGCTGGCGGCGCCGCGAAACCAGCCGGCGATGCTGTAGCGGTCGCGGCGGCTCGGCAATACTTCGTGCGGGATGTCGGCGCTGAGAAAAAAAATCGCGGCGCCTGCCTGCGGCGGAATACGCGCGAGTTCTTCGTTATGGCGCCATAGCACCAGTTCGCCGCCGTCGTGCGGCTGCCAATCGTCGTTCAGATAAAACACACTCGACAGAATGCGGCGCGGCAACATCGAATGCTGTTCGCGAAATGCATCGACATGACGACGGTAAAAGGCACCGGGGCCGTAATGCGCGTAATGCGCTTCGTAATCGAACAGGCCGAGAAATAATTGCCGGTTGAGCTCGCCGCGAATCGATTCGGCCAGTGCCAGAAAATCGCGCTGCGCGGCGCTGCTTCCATCGAGCCATAACGTCACATCGCGGCGCTGTTGTAATTGCTGTTGGCGCTCATCGGCGCGGCCTATCGCCGCCGGCGCGAATTGTTCGCTGCGCGCGTCGATATCGGCACGCAACTGCGCGGCCAGCGCCGGTGCGATGAGCTGCGGACGATGACACCAGCCGTGGCGATGCAATTCATCGGCGATCGTTTGCGTTTCCGCAACCACGTCCACAGCTCGAACTCCGTAAATAACGATGCGGCGCGGGTTCGCGTCGCGTTTGGATTTTGGTCTATCCTCTGCATTTTGGCGAAACCGGCGCGGATTGGCGATGAAAATTCTGGTAATCGAAGATGACCCCGAGATGCGCGATTTTCTTATTCAGGGATTAACCCGTGCGGATCACAGCGTCGATACCGCCGCTGACGGCGCCAGCGGCCTGGAGGTGGCGCAAGGCGATTTCGATGTGATCATCCTCGATCGCATGCTGCCGGAACTCGATGGCATCGATGTGCTGAAAGCATTGCGCGCACGCGGCCAAGCCACACCGGTGCTGATGCTGAGCGCGCTCGGCGATGTCGATCATCGCGTCAGCGGTTTGCAGCACGGTGCCGACGATTATCTCGCCAAGCCATTTTCGTTCGTCGAACTCGCCGCGCGGGTCGAGGCATTGCATCGCCGCGACAGCAAATCGGAAGCGACCACGCTGCAAATCGCCGATCTGCATCTCGATCTGATTTCGCATCAGGTCACGCGCGGCGGTCAGGTTATCGAGCTGTGGCCGCTCGAATATCGCCTGCTCGAATATCTGATGCGCAACGCCGATCGCGTCGTGACGCGTAATATGCTGCTCGAACATGTCTGGAATTTGAATTTCGATCCGCAGACCAATGTCGTTGAAGTCCACATGAGCCGTTTACGCGGCAAGATCGATAAGGGTTTCGCCGCGCGCCTGATCCATACCGTTAGAGGCGAAGGCTATGTCTTACGCGCCGAATGAGCCGCGCCACTGGTGGCATAGCTCCTCGCTACGAATTGCACTGATTGCCGGCCTCAGCATGTGGCTGCTGAATTCGGCGGTGGTGCTCGGGCTTTACGATTTAACGCTGCGCGCATTGGTCGGCAACGTTGGCAAAAGCATCGAATATAAAATCGGCCGTCAACTCGCCGGCTGGCCGAAACAATTACCGCAACATGCCGGTGTGACCGGCTGGCTGTACCGCAAACTCGCCGTCGATATTGCCGGATTGCAGGATTGCGTCGCGCTCACCGATCCGGATGGCGAGCTGCAACTCGGCAACATCAATCTTTCCGCAGCGCGCGATTTTAAATATGGCGACTATTTCACCGCGCCGTTCACCGGCCATCGCTGGCAAACCGAGAACGATATCAACGACGCGAATATCTGCCTCGTCACCGAACATATGCTCACCGATGGCGGCAAACTGATTTACGGCGTGCCATTCGATAGCTATCTGCACACGATCCGCACACTCGATCGACTGCGTATCGGCGGCCTGTTGCTGACGGCTGCGTTATCGCTGTTGATGGCGCTGGCGTTATCGATGCGAACGCTGAATCAGATGCGTCAAATTCATCGCGTGTGCGAACGCGTTGCTACCGGCGATTTAAAACAGCGTGTGCAGTTGAGCGGACGCAACGACGATTTCGATCGCATCGGCGATGCAATCAACCACATGCTCGATCAGATCGAGCAATTGATGGAAGGCGTACGCGAAGTTTCCGATGCGATTGCGCACGATTTGAAAACACCGCTCGCGCGGTTACGCGGGCAACTCGAATTACTGCTCAGCATTTCGGATCGCAGCGACGATGCGATCGATGCGGTCATCGCCGAAGCCGATCAGGTTCTCGGCGCTTTCAACGCGCTGTTACGCATCGCACAACTCGAGCAAGGCACGCGTCGACAGGCATTCGTGCATTTCGATTTCACGTCTGTGCTTGCGCAGACGCGCGATATTTACGAGCTGGTTTTCGCCGACAAAAACATTCGTTTCCAGATCGAGCCGAGCGAGCAACAGTTTCCGGTGTATGGCGATCGCGAATTGTGGTTGCAGGCGGTCAGCAACTTGCTCGACAACGCGTACAAATACACCCCCGAGGGCGGCAGCGTGAACATTGCGTTGCAACGCGACGAGCACCATGTCGTATTGCAAATTCGCGATACCGGGCCGGGCATTCCGAGCGGTGAATATAAGAACGTCTTCAAGCGTTTTTATCGTCTCGAAAAACATCGCAGCCAGAAAGGTACGGGGCTCGGACTCAGTCTGGTCGCCGCGGTGTGCAAAGTACATAACGCGGACATCGAGCTCGATAAGGACAACGGCTTGGTGGTAACGATTCGGATGCCGATCGATGTGCATGCGGATAGCGAAGAACAACATATTTCGTAGTTGCTTTTAACATTCGGGGCACGCGCTGCGGTGCCACTACTACATCGCCACGTTGCCCCGAAAGAAAAACATCCCGGTTCGGCGCAACCAGCTCGGCAGTGCTCCGGGTCAAAAGCCATAAAACCCGTAGGTACAATTACCTGATCGCCAAATCGATGCGCAGCGGCTAGAATGCGCGCCTCCTAATCGTCGCTACCGATTGTCCACTGCATGGGGCCTGGGCATAGTGTGGCGCCCAAGCAAGTGAGCATCATGAGCGAACCGACCGATTTTACCGGTCTCGGCCTCCCCGAGACTTTGATTTCCACGCTGACCACCCTCGGCTACCAAAAACCCTCTCCGATTCAAGCACAAGCGATTCCAGCGCTGCTCGCCGGCCGCGATCTGATCGGCCAGGCGCAGACCGGCACCGGCAAAACCGCCGCGTTCGCGCTGCCGATTGTCGCCACCCTCGATAACAGCTCGGCCAAACCGCAGGCATTGATCCTCGCACCGACACGCGAACTGGCGATGCAGGTCGCCGCCGCATTCGAAACCTACAGCAAGAACATCGGCCAGTGCCGCGTGCTCGCGGTGTACGGCGGCCAGTCGATGCGCGATCAATTGCAGGCGCTGAAACGCGGCGTGCAGATCATCGTCGGTACGCCGGGTCGCCTGCTCGATCACTTGAATCGCAAAAGTCTCGATCTGTCCGCTTTGCGCTGGGTGGTGATGGACGAAGCCGACGAAATGCTGCGCATGGGTTTCATCGACGACGTCGAAGCGATCCTCGGCCACACCGGCGGCAAGCAGCAAACCGCGTTGTTCTCGGCAACGATGCCACCGCGCGTCAAAAACATCGCCGACCGCTACCTGCGCGAACCCGAGCGCATCGTGATTCCGGCCGCAACGATGACCGTTGAACGCATTGCCCAACACGTGATTTGGGCACGTCAGCGCGACAAACCGCTCGCGGTCGCGCGTCTGCTCGCCGCCGAGGAATTCGATGCAGCGATCATTTTCACCCGTACCCGCGAGAGCACCGTCGAAGTCGCCGAGCACCTCGCGAACTGCGGTCACGCCGCGCAAGCGATCAACGGCGACATGAATCAATCCCAGCGCGAGCAAACCATTTCGCTGCTGAAATCCGGCAAGATCAACGTTCTGGTTGCCACCGATGTCGCCGCCCGTGGCCTCGATGTCGAGCGCATCAGCCTCGTCATCAACTATGACCTGCCGCACGATAACGACACGTATGTACACCGCATCGGCCGTACCGGTCGCGCCGGCCGCACCGGCAAAGCCGTGCTGCTCGCCGATCCGCGCGATCGCCGTCAGGTGCAGGTGCTCGAACGCTTCACGCGTCAGCCGCTGCAAAATCTCGAACTGCCGACCGACGCCGAAGTGAAGCAACGCCGCAGCGAACGCTTCAAGCAGACCCTCGCGGAAAAGCTCGGCCATGCCGATGCCGCATCGTGGCAAGGCGCGCTCGAAGAATTGCGCAACGAACTCGGCCTGACCATGGGCGAACTCGCCGCCGGCATGCTGGCGCTGCTCGCCGACCAACAAGGCCTGAACGCGAAATTGCCGCCCGCTCCCGCACCGGTTGCTGCGGAGCGCCCGCGCCGCGAAGAACGTAGTGACCGTGGCGAACGCGCTCCGCGCGGCGACCGTCCGCCCAGAAAAGAGCGAGAACGCTCCGATGCACCGATGGATCGCTACCGCATCGGCGTCGGCCGCACGCATGACATCCGTGTCAGCGACATCGTCGGCGCGATTGCGAACGAAGCGAACATCGACAGCGCGAATATCGGCCGCATCCAATTGTTCGACGATTTCAGCACCGTCGATCTGCCGCAGGGCATGCCGGGCGAGATGTTCCAGCATCTGAAAACCGTGCGTATTCGCGGCCATATGATGAACATCGCCCCGTTCACCGCGAACGAGGGCCGCAGCAGTTACGGCAAGCGTCGCGAAAACGACGATTCGGCACCGCGCGCGCCGCGTGAAAAACGCGAGGGGCGCGAAACCCGCGCACCGCGCGAAGCACGCAAGCCGGCCGGCGACGCCGCACCGCGCAAACGCCTCGCGCTGAAACCCTCTACCCTTTGATCGGCTGAGTCATTAACAACAAGGAGCAATCTGATGTTCAACGTGAACGAATATTTCGACGGCAAGGTGAAATCGATCGGCTTCCAAGGCGAGCAATTGCCGGCCACTGTCGGCGTCATGGCGCCGGGCGAATACGAGTTCGGCACTAGCCAACACGAAGTGATGACAATCGTCAGCGGCGCGCTGACGGTGAAACTGCCCGGCAGCGATACCTGGCAGACTTTCGCGAGCGGCGCTTCGTTTGAAGTGGCGGCGAATCAGAAATTCCAGCTGCAAGTGAAGCAGGACACCGCGTATCTGTGCACGTACAGCTGATCTCCCCCGCCGTGAAAAAAGGCGCTGCTTGCAGCGCCTTTTTTATTGCTCGGCCATACCGCCCCGAATGTGCAAAAACGATGAATGCCGCCGTCACCGATAGCCGGCGCAGCATTTTCGGCGCTACGCTACCCCGCCTCTGCCGATAACGGTCATTCATGCGCATTCAATCGAAAATATTCCTCGCGATTCTGGCCGCCAGTTTGCTGCTGGTGGTGACCGTTATGGCGTTGGCGCAGTGGAGTTTCGCGCGCGGCTTGCTCGATTACCTCAACAACCGTCAGATCCAACGCGCGGAAGAAGTTGCCGAGGAACTGGCGGAGTTTTACAGCGAAACCGGCAGCTGGCTGCCGCTGCGAATCGATCCGCGCTTGTTTCGGCGCATCGTTTTCAATGCGCTCGAAACGCATCAGGCGCGCTCGGAGCCGCCGCCGATGCTGCGCGGACGTCCGCCGCTGGCGGTGCTCGATCAGAATCGCGCGCTGATTGTCGGACAGCCACCGTCGCCGCCAACCGCAATGGTGCCGATCAAACTCAATCACGAAACCATCGGTTGGCTGGTAGTGCCGCAATACGGAGAAATTCGCGCCGGCATCGAAGAACAGTTTTTGCGCCGCCAGCGCTCGACGATGCTACTGATCGGCACCGTGCTACTGGCCGTCGCCGCATTGATGGCGCTGCCGTTGGCGCGGCATTTGGTGAAACCAATCAAACAGCTCGCCGGCGGTACGCATCAACTGACGCAAGGTAATTATCAGGTGGCGTTGCCGACCGAACGCGGCGACGAACTCGGCGCGCTCGCCCGCGATTTCAACGAGCTCGCCCTCACGCTCGCGGCAAACGACACCAGCCGCAAGCGCTGGCTCGCGGATATTTCACACGAATTGCGCACGCCGCTCGCGATTCTGCGCGGCGAACTCGATGCAATTCTCGACGGTGTGCGTCCGGCAAATCAGGCGCAGCTGCAATCGTTGCAGCAGGAAGTGCAACACCTGACGCGCCTGGTCGACGATTTACATGCACTGACCACCGCCGATATCGGCGGGCTGCAATATCGAAAAAGCGAATGCGATATTGCCGAACTCGCACGCGAGCAATGTCTGTCGCACCAACAACGGTTTGAACGCGCCGATCTGAAACTCATCGTCGATATTCCAGCGCGGGAAATTGAAATTTTCGGCGACGAGGATCGGCTGCGCCAACTGCTCGACAATTTGCTCGATAACAGCCGCAAGTACACGCAGGCCGGCGGCGAAGTGCATGTGCGATTAAGTGCTGGCGAAACCGGTGTGGAATTGTCGATTGACGACAGTGCACCCGGCGTACCCTCGGCCGCATTGCCAAAATTATTCGATCATTTATTTCGCGTTGAAGATTCGCGCAATCGCGCTACCGGCGGCTCCGGTCTCGGGTTAGCCATTTGCCAGCGCATCGTCGCCGCGCATCAGGGCACTATTAACGCCATGCCATCCGCTTTGGGCGGCCTCGCCATTCGCGTGCAACTTCCCTATCGGTGATGTGATGACGAACCGTATTTTAATTGTTGAAGACGAACCGAAACTCGCCAGCCTGCTCGCCGATTATTTACATCAGGCCGAATTCGAAGCGCATTGCATCGGCGACGGCGCGCAAGTCATCGAGGCGATAAAAAAACTCGATCCCGCCGCGATATTGCTCGACATCATGCTTCCTGGCCGCGACGGCATCAGCCTATGCAAAGAGATTCGCACGTTTTCGAACGTGCCGATTCTGATGGTGACCGCGCGCGTCGAAGAAGTCGATCGATTGCTCGGCCTCGAACTCGGTGCTGACGATTACATCTGCAAACCCTTCAGCCCGCGCGAAGTGGTATCGCGCGTCAAAGCGGTATTGCGGCGAGCTCGCGGCGAAGTTGCCGCGCTTGCGAACAGCCTAGTGCTCGACGATAACCGGCTCGAAGTGAAATTCGAGCAAGGCGCAGTACCGCTTACAACCGTTGAATTTCAATTGCTGAAACGCTTGATCAGCGAACCGGGGCGAATTTTTTCGCGCGATCATTTAATGTCGTGCATGTATACCGATCACCGCATCGTCAGCGACCGCACCATCGACAGCCACATCAAAAAACTCCGCAAAAAATTGGCGGAAGCCTGGCCGCAGCGCGAATTCATTCAATCGGTATACGGCGCGGGCTATCGTTTCGAGCCTGCCGAAAAGCAGTAACGCATCCACGATGCTTGTCCAATCGCTACATATTTATTGCACGATTTCGTCGTACTCTGATCCCACGAATCAA
The DNA here is from genome assembly GCA_946480345.1 of uncultured Spongiibacteraceae bacterium. The sequence goes on along the minus strand of CAMLJR010000001.1, from coordinate 19,942 downwards.
CGTTCGAGGAGAACATCATGAAACGCGTATTAATTGCTTTCACCCTGATTGGCGCATCCGCCATCGCTAACGCCTACCCTGCCGAAATGCATCAACCGAAAGCGGAAAATCTGCAAAAAGTGTTGCAGCTTGACGACGCGCAAACGGCAAAAATCAAAAAAATACTCGACGATGGTCAACAGCAGCGAAAAACAATTCACGAAAAATACAAACCGCAATTCGAAGCCTATCGCAACGATATGAAGAAGCTGCGCGAACAAACGCATTCGCAGCTGAAGGCTACGTTGACGCCGAAACAATTACAGGCTTTCGACGCGATGCACGATATGCGTCATGAACGCATGAAACGCATCGGCGCGCATATCGACGATGACGACGACGATCGCGACGAACATCATCGTCATGCGGCACCGGCACCGGCACCGGCACCGGCCAAGTAGAATTTGTTTCCGCCCAGCTGAAAATCCCGAGTTCGCCATGCGGCCTCTTTTTTATCGATCGAAAATTTATCGGAGTTCTGTGGATGTCGACGATATGGATTGATGCCGATGCCTGCCCGCGCGTTCTGAAGGATATTTTATTTCGCTCGGCAATCCGCCTGCATCGCCCGCTCATTTTAGTGGCGCATCAGGCATTGCAGATTCCGCCATCGGAATGGATTCGCCGCGTGCAGGTCGAGCCGGGATTCGACGCGGCCGATCGTTATATCGAAGAGCATGCGCAACGTGGCGATCTCGTCATCACCAACGATATTCCGCTGGCAGCGAACGTTATTCCGAATGGCGTTGCGGTTATCAACGCGCGCGGCGAAATTCTCGATAAAGAAAATATTCGCGAACGCCTGCGCGTGCGTAATTTAATGGAGGAGATTCGCAGCAGCGGACAAATTACCGGCGGCCCACCGCCTCTCGATAATAGCGATAAAGCAAAATTCGCGAATGCTCTCGATCGCTGGCTGGCGCGCAATCCCGCTAAGGCTTAGCTGGCCGGTATTCCAAAACGAAATCCGCCGCCTCTGCATTCGCCAGTAGCGCTTGCAATTGTGGCATCAGCAATTTCAACTGCTCATGCAATGTCCATGGCGGATTGATCACAAACATACCGCTGCCGAACATTCCGAACTCACCGCGCGGTCTGTCGATCATTAGCTCGGCCCGCAACCATGACACCTCCAATGTTTGCAATGAGCTCGCTAAATGCGGCGCATCTTCGCGACTCAGTAACGGATACCAGACTGCAAACGTGCCAGTCGCAAAACGACGCAATGCGTCCTGCAATGTTTTGTGCACCCTCACGTAATCTTCTTTCAATTCATACGGCGGATCGATTAGTACGAATGCGCGCCGCGACGACGGCGGCAATAACGCTTTCAAGCCCGCGAAGCCATCGCTGTCGGCGACAACGATGCGGCGATCGCGTGCAAATTGCTGCCCAAGTAAACGCGTATCCTGCGGATGCATTTCAAACAGCCGCAGCCGATCTTGATCGCGCAGCAATTTCGCGGCGAATGCCGGCGAGCCGGGATATGTCTGCAATTGATCTGCATTCATGCCGTCGATGACAGACCAAAACGGTTGCAGAAACGCCGGTAATTCGGCGCGTGCGGCAAGCAGCGGCGCGATGCCTGTTTTGTATTCGGCATTTTTACCGGCTTCATTACTCAGCAGCGAATATGCACCGGCGCCGGCGTGCGTATCGATGTACCACACCGGCTTTTCTTTTTGTTTTAAATATTCCAGGCATAACGACAGAACAATGTGCTTCAACACATCGGCATGATTGCCGGCATGAAAGGCGTGGCGATAACTCAACATGAACTGGTATCCGATTTAATAAGTAGGGCGAAGCCAAGCAGCCAAGCAGCCAATAGTGCATATCACGTACGCGGAAAATTTTTAAAAACGTTCAGGGATGGTTCAGCCGGTGAAACCTAATCTTACGCCAAGGTCGCCCACGACCGAGATCAGAGACTACGAGGATACGCTCATGAAAAAACTCTGGTTAAGCGCTTTTACCGCCGCATGCTTGCTGGCCGGCACAGCAGCCCAAGCCGGAGATCGGCACCACCATGGCCATCATCGCGGCTGGGACAACCATCGCGAGCACCATCATCATCGGGATCGCCATGGACATCGCGATCACCACTGGCATCGCGATCGTCACGTTCACTATCGCCCGGTGTATTACTCGCGCCCCGTTTACTATGCGCGCCCGGTGTACTACGAACGTCCCGTCTATTACGGACGCGATTACTACGACCGCGATATTCGCGGCTCCATCCAGGTCAATTTCTAATTAATTCGATTTCTAAAGTTCGGCCGCACACGGATGTGCGGTATTTGTTTAATTGGCGTCAGTCGAAACTGGCCACTGCGCTTTCCCTAAAATACCTACCTGGTTTTGCTCCAGCAGCAATAGAGCTTCTTTCTTCAGCCGCGATAAACGTTTGATTGCCGCCTCACGACGCAATGCAGAACCACGATCGTGTCCACCCTCGACGTAAACAATATGAGATGGTTTGCGTCCGCGGAAGAATTTCGCTCCTTTACGCTGACCGCTATGCTCCAGCCAACGCCGTGCCAAATCAGTAGTGATACCGGTATATAAACTGCCGTCATCGCAGCAGATGATGTATACCAACCACCGATTGCCGTTTTCCAGCTCCGTCGCTATGCTCATCTGCGCTTTAAAAAAATTCGCATAATTTCGTCAACCCGGAGCACCTTCATGAAGAAAATGCTGTGGTCATTGCTGCTGTTGCCTGTTGCCCATATCGCTGTCGCCGATGAAACAACACTGTGCAAGCTAAATAATAGCGAACGCACCATCGAATTAATCTCAAGCGGACAAGGTTGCGAAGTACGTTACACGAAAGGTGGCGAAACCAAAACGTTATGGAGTTCTCCACGCGCGGAGTATTGCGCGCCACATGCTGCCGAGTTCATCGAAAAGCAACGCGGTTGGGGCTATAGCTGCGCCGCGATAACATCTACTGGCGACACCACCGCCGCTCAATAATTACTCTCCTTTAGCATTCCAACAAAAAGTCTTTCGGCGCGGCCACTGCACAGGCATCGTCGGCCGCTGTGTTAGAATGCGCGCCCGTTTGGGTCGATAGATCCCGCTATCGACCTAACACCCTTCATAATTTTTGTTCGCCACAAGGTTCAATCACGCCGTATGAGTTTTGTCATCGGACAACGCTGGCTCAGCCATGCCGATCCGCAGCTGGGTCTCGGAATTATCATTGCTATCGAAACCCGTCGCGTTACCGTCGCGTTTCCTGCCGTTGAAGAAGAGCGTACATACTCGCTGGATAACGCACCGCTGAGCCGGGTCACGTATCGGGCAGGCGATACGATCCGCGTTCGCGACGATCAGGAATTAACCGTTACCGCGATCGAGGATGCTGACGGCGTATTGATGTACACCGGCACCGATGCGCACGGTTCGCAACAAACGGTGAGCGAATTGCAGTTGAGCGCGCATCTGCAATTGAATGCGCCGCTGCAGCGGCTGAGCAGCGGCCAATGCGACAGTAATGCGTTATTCGCGCTGCGCATGGAAACGCTATTGCATCAACAACGCTTGCAGCAGGCTCCGGTTAGCGGCTTGCTGGGCGCACGCACGAATTTACTGCCTCACCAAATTTACATCGCGCATCAAGTCGCGCAGCGTCATGCCCCGCGCGTCTTGCTCGCAGATGAAGTGGGCCTTGGCAAAACTATCGAAGCCGGTCTCATCATTCATCAGCAATTGCTGGCTGGCCGCGCGCAGCGCGTGTTGATTCTGGTGCCGACTAACCTGCAGCACCAATGGCTGGTCGAGATGTTGCGCCGTTTCAATCTGCGTTTCGCGCTATTCGATGCCGAGCGCATCGAAGCTATCGCTGAACACAGCGATGAAAATCCATTCGATGGCGAGCAACTTGTGTTGTGCAATGTCGATTGGCTAACGCGTGCGCCGGACGTTTTATCGCAAGCACTCGCTAGCTCATGGGATTTGCTGGTTGTCGACGAAGCCCACCATTTGCATTGGTCTGAACAAAATCCAAGCGCCGAATATCGCGGCGTCGAGCAACTCGCCGCATGCAGCACCGGTTTGATTTTGCTCACCGCAACGCCCGAACAGGCCGGCGTCGATAGCCATTTCGCGCGTCTTCGCCTGCTCGATCCAGCGCGCTTTCACGATCTGGCGGAATTTAAAGCTGAGGCCGCGCGCTATCCGGCGATTAATTCGCTGGTGCAACGGCTACTGGAGAATTCGGATAGCGCTGTCGAGCTGTTACCGCAACTGCGTGAGTATCTCGGCGACAACGTGGATGGCCTCGATAGTGCCGCGCTGATCAGGCAATTGCTCGATCGCCACGGCACTGGCCGGGTTTTGTTTCGCAATACGCGCGCGGCGATCGAAGGCTTTCCCGAGCGCCGCGTTCATCCGCACGCATTGCCGTTGCCGGAAATTTATCGCGAGACGCCGAACGAGCTGAATCCCGAGCGTAGCCATTCGGAAGCGCTATGGCTGAAAAGCGATCCGCGCGTCGAATGGCTCGAAAAATTATTGAAATCGATTAGACCGGCCAAGGTGCTGGTGATCTGTGCGCAAGCGGAAACGGCGATTGCGCTGGAGCAACATCTGCATTTGCGTGCGGGCATTCGTAGCGCGGCCTTTCACGAAGGCTTGACGCTGATCGAGCGCGATCGCGCTGCCGCCTGGTTCGCCGATACCGATCTCGGTGCGCAGACGCTGGTGTGTTCGGAAATCGGCAGCGAAGGACGTAATTTTCAGTTCGCTCAGCATCTGGTTTTGTTCGATCTGCCACTCAATCCCGATCTGCTCGAACAACGCATCGGCCGGCTCGATCGTATTGGCCAAGGTTCACATATCGATATCCATATCCCGTATTTCGCCGAATCTGCGCAGGAAGTGCTGTGGCGCTGGTATCACGAAGGTCTCGATGCATTTCAGCGCAGTTTCGCTGCAGGCTATTCGCTCTATGAAAAATTCGCCGAACGTCTGCATCAACAACTGCAGAATCGCGATGCAGCGCTCGATGCTTTGATTGCCGACACCGCGACTGAAACCGAACGCGTGCGTACGGCATTACAACAAGGCCGCGATGCGTTGCTCGAATTGAATTCATGCAATGTTGAAATCGCGCAAACGCTGATCGATGCCATCGTTGCGAACGAACATAGCGATTTGCTGCAACCGTTCATGGAACGCACGTGGGATAACTTCGGCATCGATTGCGAGCAACATTCGACGCATGCGGTGGTTATTCGGCCTTCGGAACAAATGCTCGTCAGTCATTTTCCGGAACTGACCGAAGAAGGATTTACTGCAACGTTCGATCGTCAGCAGGCATTGCAGCGCGACGACATGGAGTTCCTTAACTGGGAGCATCCCATGGTGCGCGGGGCGATGGAAATGATCATCGGCGCGGAATTCGGCAACGCCGCGCTCGCGAGCATCAGCATTAAAGGGCTGCCGCCGGGCACGCTTCTGCTGGAAACAATCTATAACGTGGTGTGCCCAGCGCCTCGTCATTTACAAGTCGAGCGGTTTTTGCCGGCCACACCCATTCGCGTTCTCGTCGATCGCAGCGGCAAGAATCTCAGCACGATTTTGTCGCACGACAAACTTAATCAGCTATGCGGCAACATCCCGCGCAATACAGCGCCCGCGATTATCGGCCAGGTAAGGAACGATATCGCCGAGATGCAGGAGCTGGCCGCCAACTATGCAGCGACACAGCTGCCCACCCTAAGCGATCAAGCAAAAGCGGCATTGCGACAAACTCTAACTGTGGAAATTGATCGGCTCGAAGCGTTGGCGAAAGTTAATTCAACCATTCGGCAAGATGAAATTACGTTTTTCCGCACGCAACGCGAGCAGGGCTTGGCCGCTATCGATCACGCGGCGCTGCAATTGCAGGGATTGCGGTTGATTGTCAGTACCTAAGCGCTAAATCGTTAAATTATTCGACAATTGCCAGCGTATATAGCGTTTGGCTAGCATACCGTCGCGCGCCAAAAATCTTATAAAACGACGCGTAACTCACTTATCGACCTCAACCGATCTTTTAAAGATTATGCACAGGATGTCATCATGAAAAAAATACTTGCCGCATTAACTTTTACTATCGCAAGCGGATTAGCACAAGCCACGCTCATTAAGTATGAGCTTGCCGGCATTTACAATTTTGGAATTCCTTTTGAAGAGCCCGCTTTATTTTCGCCCGATACCGCAATAAATCTTAGTTTTTATTACGACAATGCAGTCCCTGCAACACTTTCCAATGCAGATGATCCGGTTCTCGGGCAATACAGCATTTATGGCGGCAACATTAGCAATCTTCAAGGTAGTGTGGGTGGCTACTCTTTTTCAGCCACTACTGCATCGACCATGACGGCCACCTTCCCCTACGACATTGGCGTTGGCTTTTATGTGTATCTAAACCCTCTTTTTATTATTGCTAACAACGAGGTAGCTACTGGATTAAACGGCTTTAACATCGGTGACTATAGCTGGACCAGCCTGAATATTTATTCGCTGTTCGTGGATCTTGTTAAGCGTGATCTAGCGCTTCCAAATACTCCAGATACGCCGACTGATGTGTCTCTATCTTTTCTCGATTCCAACCACAACTTTTACGAAGCTCAGTTCTCAGTAACTCAATTCAACAAGATTTCGGAAGTTCCCGAACCAGCAAGCCTCGCCCTGCTAGCAGGCGGGGTGTTGACGCCGTTAGGTCTACGCCGCCGTCGCACACAATAAATCAATATTCTCGCTACTACCGCGGGCGCTAGACGCCCGCGCCTCTCCCTCCTCAATACAAATTTTTGCCAATCAATCTCCGTTTTTTTCATTGCCTCTGTTCGTTGCAAGAACTTTTCGATGGCATCTGCAGTTAATCTTCATCAGTTATGGCTAAAGACCTATTTCCCTCGCGCGACATTTCGTGTTTCGATAGAAGCTAGCCCACCATAACCGCGTGCCCAGAATTAGCGATATGGAAACCGTCAGCGCAAGAGCCACATCCGAACTCGCTCCCACATTCACGGTGGATAGCAGCGATGCGCGTGCGATATTGCAGCTGCATGGCGCCTGGCAGGGCGATGCAAAGCTGCCATCGTTCAGCGAATTAACCAAGGCCCTCACACAAACTAAAAGCCGCGAGTGGCGCATCGAACCGGGCAATCGGTTTGCCTGGGACAGTCAATGCATGCCGCGACTGTTTCAGCTCGCACGCCACTGCGACGAACACGATATCGCGCTCGATGTCGATGCGCTCCCCGATGGCATGCGGAAATTGCTTGGCCTTGCGATGGCGGTCAAGCCATTGGGCGGCACGCCACCAAAAAAAACACCGCTATCGGAACGCATCACGACTTTCTTCCATCAGCGCATGCGCGATGTCGGAAGCTTTCTCGGTTTCATCGGTGCGATTGCCTTGGCGCTATCGAACCTGGTGCGCGGTCGCGCCAATACGCGGCTGCGCGATGTCATTTATTTCGCCGAACAATGCGGGCCGCGAGCGCTTGGTATCGTCGCGCTGATCAGCGTGCTGGTGGGGATGATTCTCGCGTACCTCGGCTCTGTGCAGCTGCGACAATTCGGCGCCGAGGTGTATGTCGCCAACTTGGTCGCGATCGGCACGGTGCGGGAAATGGGTGCGCTCATGACCGCCGTGATTATGGCCGGGCGCACCGGTGCAGCCTATGCCGCGCAGCTCGGTGCGATGCAGGCGAACGAAGAAATCGATGCGATCACCACGCTCGGTATTTCTCCAATCGAATATCTCGTGTTGCCGCGCATGCTGGCATTGATTGCGGTGATGCCGCTGTTGTGCATTTTCGCCGATGTGATCGGCATGATCGGCGGCGGCATAGTAGCCACCGGAATGGATGTAACCAGCACGATGTTCATTCATCAGGCCCGCAACGCTGTCGATTTCGGTGATATCGGCAGCGGCTTGTTCAAAAGCATTGTGTTCGGTGCGCTGATCGCCATTGCCGGTTGTCAGGCCGGCTTGCAGAGCGGGCGCAGCTCCGCCGCGGTCGGTAATGCCACCACGCGTGCGGTTGTGCATGCCATCGTTTATCTGGTTGTAGCCGATGCGGGACTGAATATTCTGTATGACAAACTCGGCATCTGATTCCAAGCGCGATGCGCACATCGAAGTGTGCGGCGTGACGATGCGCTATGGCGATCGACTGATTCAGCACGATTTGAATTTTTCAATTTATCGTGGCGATGTATTCGTGATCATGGGCGGCAGCGGTTGCGGAAAATCCACGTTGCTGAAACATATGATCGGTCTGCAACAACCTGCCGCTGGCAATATTCTGATTAACGGCGAAGATTTTTTTGCAGCAGCGCCGGAACAGCAGATTGCGATACGCCGCCAATGGGGCATCACGTACCAGCGCGGCGGCCTGTTCAGCGATTTAACGCTGGCCGAAAATGTTGCCGTTCCGCTGCAGCAGTACACGCAATTAACGCCCGACGAGATTCGCGACACCATCGCGTACAAACTGGCGCTGGTCGGACTCGCGGGATTCGAGGATTACTATCCGTCGGCGATCAGCGGCGGCATGCAAAAACGCGCAGCGCTGGCCCGCGCAATTGCGCTCGATCCCGAATTGTTATTTTTCGACGAACCATCGGCGGGGCTCGATCCGCTCAGCTCCCAACGGCTCGATGAACTTATCATGCAGATTCAGGAATCGATGGGCAGTACGGTGGTGATCGTCACGCACGAACTCGCAAGTATTTTTACGATTGCGACCAATTCGGTCTATCTCGATGCCGACAGCAAAACGCAGCTCGATTACGGCGATCCACGCGAGCTGCTTCATCACAGCGAACACGATGTCGTGCGCCGCTTTCTCGCGCGCGGCGATCTCGACGCCGCGTCAGTTCACGGAGAATCATCATGAGCCGGAATGCCAATCCCGTCGTGGTTGGAGGTTTCATCGTCGGCACCTTCCTGCTGACATTTGTTCTTGTGCTGTTCTTCAGCGGTGGCAACTGGTTCAGTAAGCATGAGCGTTACGTGCTCGTCTACAATACCTCGATCAAAGGATTAAGCGTGGGCGCCCCGGTCACCATTAAAGGCGTCAAGATTGGCGAAGTCGTCAATATCAAAGCGCGCATGTACAACAAATCGCTCGACGTATTCAACAATGTCACCGTCGAGATCGATCCGCATGCGCTGGAACGCGAAGACAATTCCATGCGCCGCAAAGAGTTCATCGATGAGCTGATCAAACGCGGCCTGCGTGCGCAACTGAAAGTACAGAGCTTGCTGACCGGCCTGCTTTACGTCGATGTCGATTTTCATCCCGATAAAATCGCGCGTATTCACGATGTACCGACCGATTATCGACAGATTCCAACCATTCCCACCGATCTCGAACAGCTGACTCGCGATCTCGAATCAATCGATCTCAACAAGCTCGGCGAAAATTTGCAGCAGATCGTCGATGGCATCAACAGCTTCGTCAACGACAAGGGCCTGCAAAATCTGGTGGAGAACACCAACCAAACGTTAATTTCTGTGCGCACATCGGCCGATGCGGTGCATTTGCAAGCCGATAAAATCGGTTCGGCGCTGGTTCCGCTCGCGCAACATAGCGACGAAACCGTGCAGCAGTTGAACAGCATGTTGCCGCAGATGATCACCAAGCTCGATGCCACGATGACATCGCTGCAACAGACATCGGCAGCGTTGCAACAAACCACCGCGAACACGACATATCTAACGTCGGAAGATTCGCCGTTGTTGTATCGCATCGAAAATGCAGCGAATAGTGTGACCGGCGCGGCCGAGCAATTGCGCCGGTTATCGGACACGCTGGAACAACAACCCGAATCGCTGATTTACGGCAAGGAGACAAAATGAACGCTATCGTGCGCCGTTCTTTGGTAACGATGAGCATGATGCTGATGTTGAGCGCGTGCTCGGGATTTCGCAGCAGCGAACCGCAGCATTATTTGCTGATGCCGACGGCGAAAACGGCAGATGTGGCCGCGCAGAATTTCAGCATCGGCGTCGGACCTGTGCATGTCGCGCAATTTCTGCAGCGGCCGCAGATCGTCACGCACGATGGCAGCGGCAATTTGCGCATCGACAATAACGAGCGCTGGGGCGAGCCGCTCGAACCTTCAATCCAGCGTGTACTGGTGCAAAATCTCAGCGCATTAACGGGTGCGCAAACGCGCAATTTTCCGTGGCGTCAAAACCTCACGCCCGACTATGCATTACGTATGGACGTCATCGATCTCGATAAAGTCGGGAATAGCGCAATACTCGATGTAACGTGGTCGCTGGAGGATTTGAAAAACGCCCGCATGCTGAAAACACAACAACAGCGCTTCAGCACAACGGTAGCGGGAGTTGGCAACGGTTCACTGGCCACTGCCTACAGCGAGCTGTTCGCACAACTCGCGCAACAGGTGGCCGAAACACTGAACACTATTCAGCGTTGATTTCCGCCTGCATGCACGATGGTGCGCGTCTCAACCCAATCGCGCAGCACGGCGAAACCCACCGCGAGAAAGGTTGGACCGAGAAAAACACCGAGCAGGCCGAAACTCATAGCGCCGCCCAGTACGCCGAGCATCACCATCAGGAACGGCAGATCCGCGCCCTTGCCGATCAACAGCGGCTTAACCACGTTGTCCGCCAAGCCCACCACGACGGAACCCCATAGCACCAGGAAAATCGCCCAACCCAGTTGGCCCTCATGAAACAACCAGACGGCAGCCGGCGCCCATAGCACCACCGGACCAATAGGCACTAACGATAACAACGCGCTGCCAAGCCCGAGTGCGAGCACCATCGGCACGCCGGCGATGGCAAAACCGATTGCTGCCAATGTGCCCTGTACCACCGCTGTACCCAGCACACCAAACACCACGCTTTTCACCGTGGTCGCTGCGACATGCAGTAATTCAACACCGCGATTGCCAGCGATATGAAACAGCGAGCCTTCGAGCCAGAAACGCGCGCGCTCGCCACCGAGATAAAAAAACAGCACCAGCACGCAGCTGAGCAACAACACTCCAAAGCCCTGACCTGCGGCCTTGCCCATATTCAGCAAGAATGAACTGCTCCATAGCAGCGCCGACTTCACCTGCTGCTGCACTTCCGCATCGCCCGCGCCTAAAGCAATCCAGCGCTCCTCAACGAACGGCCCGATCAACGGCGCTTTGGCGATCCAGTTCGGCAATGTCGGCAGCCCGATCTGCAATTGCGCATTGATATAGGTGTACAACTCGTTGGCCTGCGCGGCAAAAGCGATCATCGCGTAGATCAACGGCAATACGATCAGCACCAGCATCAAAGCGACCAGCAGCGTCGCGGCGAGTGTCTTGCGACCGCGCAGCGCTTCGGTCAAGCGCGTAAAAATTCCCCAGGTCGTATAGGAGACGATGGCGGCCCACAACAACGCGGGCGCGAATGGCGCAAGAATCAGCGCGCAACCACCGATCAATATGCCGATGGCCAATAGCGCGGCAATTTGTTCCCACAACTGATTTTTCGTCATTACTGTTCCTTGTTGGATTTGTACTGTTGCCTGTTCCGCTCTTGTTACAGCTGCTCTTGTTGTAGCTTCTCGTTACGCTGTTCAAGCCAATCGCGCAGCGCATGACCGGTTCCCTGCGCCCACGGCACAACGTCTTCATGCGCTAGTAAACGGTATTCCACCAGCTCCTCATTGAGCTGAATAGTGCCGCGCGCTTTTACATGAAAGATCACCAGCAATTGGTTCTCTTCCGGATACGCGTAATTACCGACGAAGCGAACAATTTCGCCATCGAGACCGAGTTCTTCCTGCACCTCGCGCAGTACGGATTCTTCCGGTGTTTCGTTACGCTCGAGAAAACCGCTGATCAGCGAGAACCAGCCCTCTGGCCATTTCGCATTGCGCGCCAACAACACCTTGCCCTCGTATTCGACAATGGCTGCGACGACGGGGGTCGGATTGTCCCAGTGCACGAAACCGCAATCGTTTGCGCAGGCGCGACGCTTTTTGTTATCGATCTCGCGCTCGACTAATTCGGCGCGGCATTGCGGACAATAACGCATCATGTTTTTCTCACCAGCGAACAGTGGACTTGAGCATCGACGTGCGATAACTATGGGGGCAATCTAAGTCGCTATAAGTATCAACATAAGTAACTATGGGCATCAACATAACGTTTGGTTTCCATCAATACAACGGCCCGGCTTACACTTCGGGCAACATCCATAGGAATCGATTTATGGACGCAGAATACCTGGTAGCGCATCGCGGCTGGCGGCAACGATTTCCGGAAAACACCTTGCCGGCGATCGAGGGCGCGTTGAATGCGGGCGCAACAAATATCGAAATCGATGTGCAATTAAGCGCCGATCATGTGCCGATACTTTTTCACGATCGCACACTCAATCGGCTATGCAACGTCAACGGCGAAATTCATCAATTTACGTCGCAACAATTGCGCCAATTTCGCGCCTACGAACCGGATCGATTTGGCGATCACTTTATCGGCACCGCCATTGCCGAATTAACCGATGTCGTCGCCTTATTTGAAAATTCTCCCGAGGCGCATCTGTTCCTTGAAGTCAAAGAAGAAGCATTACAGGTATTCGGCAACGCGATTGTGTTCGATGCCATCGCGCCATTGATCGAGCCGATTCGCGCGCGCTGCACCCTCATTAGTTTCGCGTTTACATTTCTGCAATTTGCCCAGGCGCGCGGCTGGCAGCGCATCGGACCCGTACTGAACACGTGGGAAGAAATCGAGAGCGCTACACTCGCGCAAATGCAGCCCGCTGTGGTGTTCTGCGATATCGAGCAGTTGCCGCACGGCGATCTGTACGCAATTCCCTACTCATTGGTAGTTTACGAAGTCCCCGATGTAACAACCGCGGAAAAATTGCTCGCGCGCGGCGTGACGAAATGCGAGACCTTCAATGTCGGCGAAATGTTGCAGACATCCTGATGACTGTTGAACGAAATGAATTTGAAAAAGCCGCGATGATTACAGCAGAAAACGAATTATTCGAAGTAGCCGTCATTGGCGGTGGCATTCATGGCGCAGGAGTCGCACAGGCAGCAGCAGCTGCCGGGTATCGCACGCTGTTAATCGAACGCGAGCAATGGGCCAGTGCCACCTCGCGTGCATCGAGTAAATTAATCCACGGCGGTTTACGTTACCTCGAAAGCGCGCAGTTCAGTCTGGTTTATCACAGCTTGCGCGAGCGACAGCGGCTTTTTCGCAATGCGCCCACGCTGGTCGAGCCGGTGCCGTTTTATATTCCGATTTATAAACAGACGCGCCGCCGGCCATGGCAGATTCGCATCGGATTAAGTCTGTACGCATTACTGACCGGTTTTGCGCGGCATGCGCGTTTCCGCAGCGTACCGCGACACGAATGGGGCGCGCTCGGCGGGCTGTTGCAAAATGATTTGCAGGCGGTGTTTCAATATTGGGATGGCCAAACCGACGATGCGGCATTAACGCGCGCGGTAGTGGCGTCGGCAGAACATCTCGGCGCGCGCTGTATCGAGCATTGCCAATTTGTCGGCGCGAAAAAATCGGATGCCGGTTTTACTTTGCAACTGCAATCGTCCGGAAAAATGTGGAATTGCAGCGCCATTACGATAGTGAACGCCACCGGGCCATGGGTGAATGACACACTGCAACGCTGCTCGCCTGCGCCCGAGCCACGTACCATCAGCCTGGTGAAAGGCTCGCATATCGTGCTGCCGCACTCTCACCTCGGTGGAATTTTTTATCTTGAGGCTCCGCGCGATGGCCGCGTAATTTTTGCGATGCCGTGGCAAGGCAAAACGTTAATCGGTACCACCGAAACCGAAGTGCAACACGCTGATTCCACACCCTCCGATCATGAAGTTTCCTATTTATTGGAAACTGTGCATCGCTATTTCCCGCATCTTGCACATACATCTCTGGATGTGCTCGATCGATTCGCCGGTGTGCGCGTATTGCCGACAGGTACCGAGCGCGCTTTTAACCGTGCGCGCGAAAGCGTGATCGAACCCTTCGATACCGGCAATGCAAGGATTGTCACGATTTATGGCGGCAAACTGACGACCTATCGTCATACCGCAGAATTGACGCTTGCTCAATTGCAAACTGCACTACCCAAACGCAAGCCAATCGCCGATATCAAAAAAATTCATCTTTCGTAAAAAATTAGAAAAAATTTACGCAGCTCGATCGAATATTTTTACGACCTCAGGACCAGGGTCGTGTTCGAATAAGCCCAGCAGCTCGCGTTCGCGGGCCTCAGCGTGTTGCATACTTTCCAGTTTGATCGGGCCATAACCCCGAATTTTTTCCGGCAACGCCGCGAGCTTTATAGCCAGCGGAAGATTATCGCGCGTCAGTTGCGGCAGCACACGCTGCAACATCGTGTTGTAACGATCGATCCAGGCGCGTTCGCAGCGACGTTCGTGCGAATAGCCGAATGGATCGAACACCGTGCCGCGCAGCGATTTCAACTTCGCGAGAGCATGGAATACATTCAGCATCCAACCCGGCATTGCATATTTGCGCGGACGACCGGTGGCCGGATCGATACGTGCGAATAGCGGCGGAGACAAATGGAATTGCAATTTAAAGTCACCGCGAAAATTCTCCTGCACCTGCTGACGGAATTTATCATTCGCAAAAAGCCGCGCTACTTCATATTCATCCTTGTACGCCATCAAACGATAAAGATTGTGCGCCACCGTTTTTGTCAGAGAAAAATCGCCATCGCGCAATAACGCGCGCTCGCGTCGACGCACTTGCTCGACGCGCTCGATATACAGCTGTGCGTAATCGTCATTTTGGTAATCGATCAACCGCGCGCGACGATCGGCGATAATTTCGTCGAGATCTCGTAATGGCTGCCATGGTTCTGCCGGGAGATTTGCAACGGCTCGCACCGCGGCGCAGTCAACCATCGCATAACGGCCCCAGTTGAACGCCGCGATATTCGTGTCGACTTCGACGCCATTCAGTTCGATCGCCTGCACCACTGCTTCGCTCGATACCGGCAGAAATCCGCACTGATAGGCACAACCCAGTAATAACAAGTTCGCGTATGCGCTGCTACCCAATAACGCCCGTGCTAATTCTGTCGCATCGACGTATCGAGTTTTCGACGCACCGAGAAGATCGCTTCCGATTTCCGCATCGATCGCTTCGCGCAATTCCTTGTCCGGCATTTTTGCATCGGGATTAAATACGAATTCCGAAGTCGGCTGCATAGATTCATTGATTACCGCGAACGAACGCTCACTGTTTACACATTCGAGTGCGGTGCGCGATGCAGCCACCACCAAATCGCAACCGAGCAATACGTCGGCATCGCCTTCGGCAATGCGCACCGATTTGATTTGCTGTTGCTCGCGCGCGATGCGCACATGGCTGACCACCGCGCCGAATTTCTGCGCGAGTCCGGTTTGATTCATCGTCGCGCAGCCTTTGCCTTCGATGAACGCCGCCATGGCAATCAGCGCCGCGCTGGTCAGCACGCCGGTACCGCCGACGCCGGCAACGACAATATTCCATGGCACTTCCAGCGACGGCATCGCCGGTTCCGGCAGCGCGGGTATTGCCGAATTATTCACAGCGGGGCGGGACAATTCGCCACCGTGTACGGTAACGAATGATGGGCAGAAACCATCGACGCAACTGAAATCCTGATTACATGAATCTTGATCGATACGACGTTTGCGGCCCAGTTCGGTGGGTAATGGCACTACCGATAAACAATTCGATGTTTTGCTGCAATCGCCACAGCCTTCGCAAACCTCGGCATTGATAAACACGCGCTTCGGTAGAGTCGCCATTGCACCGCGCTTTTTGCGTCGACGCTTTTCCGCAGCGCAGGTCTGGCGGTATATCAGCACCGTTGTACCGGGAAGCTCGCGCAGTTCACGTTGAATCGCATCGAGCTTTTTGCGGCTATCGATAGTCAGCCCAGCGAATTTCTGCAATTTAATTTCGTCGGGATAATCCGAGACCACCGCGATGCGTTTAACGCCCTCGCCGCGCAATTGATAAATCAATCGCTCCAGACTTAAATCGCCATCGAGTTTTTGACCGCCGGTCATTGCAACCGCATCGTTGTGAAGAATTTTGTAAGTGATATTCACGCCGGCCGCGATAGTTTGCCGAATCGCGAGAATCCCCGAATGGAAATACGTACCGTCGCCGAGATTCTGAAATACGTGCGCGGTATCGGTGAACGGTGCCTGCCCCACCCACGGCACACCTTCACCGCCCATCTGTGTGAACGTCAGTGTGTTCCGATCGGGCATCCATGTCGCCATGTAGTGACAACCGATACCGCCAATAGCGCGACTGCCATCCGGGACGCGCGTCGACGTGTTATGCGGACAACCGGAGCAATAATGAGGAACGCGTTCGATGATGCTCGCGTGTTCATGCAGCGTGCGTTCTTTATTGCGCAGAAATTGCAGCCGCTTTTCGATCGTCGCACTAGTAAAGAATCGACCGATGCGTCCGGCGATGACTTCCGCAACCAGCGCCGGCGACAACTCGCCGTAATTCGGCAGTAAATCGTTGCCGTGCTCATCGAACTCGCCGACGACGCGCGGCCGCTCAGCCACCGGCCAGTTATAAAGCTGACTGGTTAATTGATCCTCCACTATCGAACGTTTTTCCTCGACGACAAGAATTTCCTCCAGCCCGCGCGCAAACGCGTGCGTCATCAGCGGTTCGAGCGGCCAACTCATACCGAGTTTATAAATGCGCAGCCCAATACGGCGCGCCTCATTCTCGTCGATGCCCAAGTCTTCAAGCGCCTGCATCACGTCGAGATACGCTTTGCCGGTGGTAATGATTCCGAGTCGGGGGCGTTCACAATCGAGCACAATGCGATTCAGATTATTTACGCGCGCAAATTCGCGCGTGGCGTAAATCTTGAATTTGTTTAGACGGTATTCCTGTTCCAGTGGTTTATCCGGCCATCGCGCGTGTACGCCATCGGCCGGCAGTGCGAATTGATCGGGCGTTATTATCTGAACGCGATGCGGATCGATATCTGCCGCAATTGCGGCATCCATGTTATCGGTCACCGCCTTTAAGGCGACCCAACATCCGCAATAGCGCGACAACTCCCATCCATAAATGCCGAGATCGAGTACCTCTTGCACACTCGCTGGATTCAACACCGGAATCGATGCCGCGATAAACATGTGCTCGGATTGATGCGGTAGCGAGGAAGACTTCGCGCCGTGATCGTCGCCAGCGACTGCGAGTACGCCACCGCAACGCGATGTACCGAAGGCATTCGCATGTTTGATCGCATCCATACTTCTATCGACGCCGGGGCCTTTGCCGTACCACATCGCGAAAACGCCGTCGTAGCGCGCGCCCTCGAAAATGTTGACCTGCTGCGATCCCCAAACCGCAGTAGCGGCAAGATCCTCATTAATGCCGGGCTGGAAATGAATATGGTGTTGCTGCAAGAACGGTCGGGCTTTCCATAGCGTTTGATCAAGACCCGCCAGTGGCGAGCCGCGATAGCCCGAAATAAACCCGGCCGTGCTTAATCCGCGTTCCGTATCACGCTGATGCTGAAGGATTGGCAACCTCACCAGCGCTTCGATTCCGGAAAGATATGCGCGGGTCGAATCGAGGACGTATTTATCGTCGAGAGACACGCCCTTGCGAGCCAAGTTATTAACAGCAGGACCGCCATTGGAGTCGGTGCCGCTTGCTGCAGAGTGGAGAGCCATGGATGTGCCTCCTCGTTTTCTCTGCTAAAAATGCTAGCGGCTATAGCTCGAAATTTTTATGTTATTTGTTGCACGAAACCTATACTCAACGCATAGCCCACTCGATCAGAACGAAAGTTACGAATAAAAATAGCGAGAAAACCATGGCGGCCACCGATCTCAGCTCCAAGGACATCGCCATTTTGCGATTATTGCAGCAGGACGCGAGCCTAACCTCGACCGCAATAGCCGAGCAGTTGAATCTTTCGCAATCGCCGTGTTGGCGACGCATTAATCACATCGAACAAATGGGATTGATTCAGCGCCGCGTCGCACTGCTGAATCGCGAAAAACTCGGCATGGAAGTGATCGTATTCGCGACGGTCAATTTGGCTTCGCATGCGCGCGATCAGGTGGAGCAATTCGAACGTTCGATTCAGCAATTTCCCGAAATTCTGGAGTGCTACACGATGACCGGAATGTGGGACTACATGCTGAAAATAATCACGCGCGACGTTAGACACTACGAGCAATTCATTCGCGAGCATTTACTGACGATGGCGCAGATTCGCGAAATGCACTCGCACATCGCCGTCACCGAGGTTAAAAACACCACCGAACTTCCGCTCGAAACCCAACTGAAACCATTCGCCTAACGAATTTGTCGCGGGTTTCTCGAATACTCCTACGGGGCTTGGAAATTAGCCTCGTTTCGTGATATTCCTGTTTCAGCTGGATGCCAGCACAACAAAACACCCTATTGGGCGCCTCATCCAATTACCGAAAATAAAAAGAAGTGTAGGGAGAGAGACATGAAAAACGTACGAGACATACTGAATTCCAAAAAAGACGCGATGGTTTATAGCGTCGAACCGGGATTAATCGTTGTAGATGCACTTAGACTAATGGCCGATAAGAGAGTCGGCGCAGTACTGGTGCTGGACAGCGGAAAACTGGTGGGAATATTCAGTGAACGCGATTACGCCAGAAAAATTGCGCTGATGGATCGCTCGTCTCGGAATACGCCGGTCGAAGATGTCATGACCGCCGATCTTGTTTGCGTAGGCCCTAGCGATACGCTGGAATATTGCATGGAGCTAATGACTAACAAACATATTCGTCATTTACCCGTGTTGGAAAACAACGAGCTGGTCGGACTGATTTCAATCGGCGATGTCGTGAAAAACACAATCGAAGATCAGAAAGCGATGATCATCCAATTGGAGCAATACATGCGCGGCGAAACATACTGAGTATTCGCCGCCGTGGATGCGCTTAAATTCTAAAGCGCGTCCACCATATGCCCGCCATCTACCGTCAACATCGTACCGTTAATAAACGAACCAGCATCGCTCGCTAGCAAGAGCAGCGGTCCAGAGATTTCCTCCATCTCACCCCAACGCTTCGCCAGAGTGCGTGCGATAAATTCGCGGCCCTTATCGGTTTCGAAAAACTCGCCATTCAATTCGGTTTTGAAATAGCCAGGGCACAACGCATTGACGCGTATATTGTCGCGCGCTAATTCGAGCGCCATGTTTTTCGTCAACTGCACCACGCCGGCTTTGGAAATTGCATACAACGATAAGGCTTTCCCTGGCGCCAATCCGAGAATCGACGCGATATTGATTATGCTGCGACTGCTTGCCGATGAACTTTCCAACGGGTATGCGCGCATGCGATCGACCACGCGGCGCGAAATCCGCCATACCGATTTCAAATTCGTTTCGATCTGCTGATCCCAATCATCTTCACTGGTTTTGACGAACAAACCGGGCACGCTAATACCCGCATTGTTAACCAGAATATCCACCGCCGGCGCGATACGATCGATTTGCATGAACGCACTATCGACGCTCGCCACATCGGTTACATCCATTTCAATCGCATGCGCACGCCCACCCGCAGCTTCGATTTTCTTCACCAGATCCTGCAGACGATCGACACGGCGCGCGCAAGCGATGACCTCTGCGCCAGCTTCAGCGAGCACCTTACTAAATTGCTCGCCAAAGCCACTCGATGCACCCGTCACTAGTGCGATGCGTTCGCTTAAATCGAAACGATTTTTTTTCATTGAAAAACTCCAGTATTCAGAAATTATCTCTATTACTTCTCAATTAGGGCGGATGGCTCAGAATTTTCATCCGACGACAACTTCGTCATCCCAACAAACCGCGAAAGAATTGTCT